>MEUA01000016.1 GCA_001771505.1 candidate division WOR-1 bacterium RIFOXYB2_FULL_36_35 | reverse complement strand
ATGCTTCGTGTACTACCAACTGTCTTGCCCCTGTTGTCTATGTTATTTTAAAAGAAGGAGTTGGCATTGAGACTGGGTTAATGACAACAATCCATGCATACACGGCGACACAAAAGACAGTAGACGGGCCTTCAAAGAAAGATTGGCGTGGTGGTCGTGCGGCGGCGATCAATATTATCCCCTCAACAACTGGCGCCGCAAAAGCTGTCGGTGAAGTTTTGCCTGTAACAAAGGGAAAGTTGACTGGAATGTCTTTTAGAGTTCCTACTGCGGATGTTTCTGTTGTTGATTTGACTTTTAGAGCGGCAAAAGACACTTCCATCGAAGAGATTGACGCAATGATGAAAAAAGCTTCTCAAACTTATTTAAAAGGGATATTAGGCGTCGCAACTGAAGAAGTTGTGTCGACTGATTTTATACATGACAATCGCTCTTCAATATACGATTCACTTGCAACTCTTCAGAATAATTTAAAGGGTGAAAAGAGATTTTTTAAAGTTGTTTCATGGTATGACAACGAATGGGGCTATTCATGTCGTGTTGTTGATCTTGTGAAGCTTATTGCAAGCAAGAGTTAAGTAGTTTTATCAATTAAAAGGAGCTGGAGTTTTTTCTTCAGCTCCTTTTTTACTTCAAATAACAATACAACCTGAAATTTTCTTCAACAAATAACGATGGAATGACATGATGACAATGCAAATACCTCCCTTAAAAACAAGATTATTGGCAGGCGCAATACGGCATACTCCATTATCAGATACCAAGCTTGCAACAAAAATAGCCACGCGAAATTCTTATCTTTCTACAGCATACAGCTGGAATGCTACACTTAGAAAAGATCCCTCTGTTGGAATGTCCGTATCTTTGCAGAGATATAACTTGGCATTACATTTTTTAGAGGCCATGAAAACAAAAGAAGGGAAAGGCCCTCGCGTATTAGCTGGCTTAATATTGGTAGGAATTTATAAGTTTTACAATAATATTGATTGGTTTGATAAAAAGATGTTTGGATTTATATTTTTAACCAGTGCGACAGTCTATTTATTTTTTGAGGTCGCCTCTATAATTACTAAAAATAGAATTGCTGAATTAGACTTTAATTTGAAACAGATGAAAAACGAATAAACCACCTGACGACATGCCTTTGCTCAAGTTAACCCCGATTATTCACCCCGATTAGGAAATCGGGGTTCATACCTAAGGAATTTTCCAATAGACTGTTAAAATTTTGTTAGTCTATGAATAATCGGGGTTAAAGCGGTTTTTCTTATATTTTTCAAACTTCAATTGTAAATTATTCCTTTTTGTTTTAAAATGAATCAAAGAAAGGGGATGTTTACATGGCAAAGCAAACAGTTGAAGATATAAAGGATTTGAAGGGGAAAAGAGTTTTGGTTCGCGTTGATTTTAATGTTCCTCAGGATGATAAATTAAATATTACGGACGATACCCGTATTAAAGCGGCAATTCCTACAATAAAATATTTATCAGATAAAGGGGCTAAGGTAATTCTTGTGTCTCATTTGGGACGCCCAAAAAACGGGCCGGAAGATAAATTCCGCATGGAACCTGTGGCAAAAAGATTATCTGAATTATTTGGAAAACAGGTTCAATATGTAAAAGATTCCATAGGAACTGAAGTTGAGAAAGCTGTTGCTTCTTTAAAAGAAGGAGATGTTCTCCTTTTGGAAAATGTCAGATTTTATAAAGAAGAAGAAAAAAACGATCCTGAATTTGCGAAGAAATTAGCTTCACTTGCCGAAGTTTATGTTGATGATGCTTTTGGTACGGCTCATCGCGCTCATGCTTCAACGGAAGGGGTTACGAAGTATTTAAAAGGTTATGCAGGATTTCTTATGGAAAAAGAGATCAAATTTTTGGGGAAGCTTATAAATAACCCTGATCATCCGTTTGTTGCAATTTTAGGTGGAGCCAAAATATCGGGCAAGATTGATGTTATAAAAAATCTCCTTCCTCGTGTTGATACATTAATTGTAGGAGGAGGCATGTCTTATACTTTTTTCAAAGCCAGGAATGTCAGTGTTGGCAATTCTTTAGTTGAAGAGGATAAGATTCCTGTCGCAAAAGAAGTTTTAAAGACAGCTATAGATTTGAATAAGACTGTAATGCTTCCTATTGATCATATTGTTGCCGATAAGTTTGATCCTAATGCTAATACGCAGTTAGTAACAAGAGGCGGAATTCCTGATGGCTGGCAGGGTATGGATATAGGCCCTGATACTATTACAAAGTTTTCACATGCTATAAAGAAAGCTAAAACGATTTTCTGGAATGGGCCTATGGGAGTTTTTGAATTTGACAAGTTTGAACATGGGACATTTGCGATAGCCGAAATGATTGCCGAAGCAACAGAAAAAGGGGCTATTTCTGTTATTGGTGGAGGCGATTCTGTTGCAGCAATAGAAAAAGCAGGACTTGCCGGTAAAATCTCCCACATATCAACAGGTGGGGGAGCATCCCTTGAGTTTGTGGAGGGTAAGGTTTTGCCGGGGATTGCTTGTTTGCAGGATAAGTAAAGGTCTTTGATTGTAATTGCGGTTCGCGTGTAAGGGGTGGTTCGCGTGTAAGGGGCGGTTCGCGAACCGCCCCTTACAATAGACTATAGCTGGGGCTGTAGCTCAGTTGGGAGAGCGCGTCGTTCGCAACGACGAGGCCGTCGGTTCGATCCCGATCAGCTCCATTCTTTGATGGTTATATTTGCCTATTTTCAAGACAAACAAAGGTCTTTGATTGTAGTAAGGCAAAAAACCAGTATTGACAAGGTTGTGGCTTGTGTTAAGATATTGTAAATTTAAAGTTAGGAGACATGTGAATGAAGGTTTTATTAATAGGAATTCAAATTATATCGGCGATAGTGGTTGTTGTCACTGTTTTGATGCATTCAGCGAAAGGGGAGGGGTTGGGAGGTATCGGAGGGGCTGCTAAATTGTTTGGAACGCCAAAAGGGCTAGAGCAAGGATTGGATAAGATTACAACATCAGCAGTTATTATTTTTCTAGTAGTCTCTTTAGTCTTAGGTGTTATTAAACTTTGAACGGAGGTTTTTGTGCAATTTACTATTGTGTTGCTTAAAGATTTTTTGCAACAGACGTTTGAGCAATTATCGGTTGTTTTTTACGGCATATTAGTTTTATTGATAGGGTTTTTCTTGGCGCGCCTTCTGGAAAAATTTCTTGTTTTTCTTTTGGAATTGATTTCTTTTGATAATATTTTAAATTTTTTGAAGTTCGATCAGTTTTTACGCAAAGGGAATATTCTTAGCTCTCCTTCAAAGCTTTTAGGAGCTACATTGTATTGGATACTAATGTTCTTTTTTATAATTAGTGTGGCATTTTTGGTTGGACTTCCGATTAAAATCGTTTTAGCAAAACTATTTTCCTATTTGACGGTTGTTTTACTTGCGACTGTTGTTCTTGCTATTGGTACTTTTATTGGCTTGTTTTTGGGCGGTTTGGTCTATTTAATAGGGGCAAATTTTAGATTGCCTGGAGCAAAGACAATTTCCCGTCTTACTCAATATGCTGCTGTTGTTATGGCTTTTCTCCTTGCAATTGAACAGCTTGGAATAGGGCCAGATCTTCTTATCCCAAGCATTGGTGTTATAATAGGATCTTTGGGCTTGGCTGTTGCGATTGCCTTTGGTTTGGGGTGTAAGGATATAATGGCAGATTTTGTTTCAAACTTGATAAAAGGAAAATAGAAAGATTTTAAATTTAAAGGGGGTTTTTATAATGAGAATTTTAACTGTTTTTGTTTTAATGTTTTTTTTAGTAAGTTCTTTTTCTTTAGCTGCTACTGCGCCAACAAAAACTCAAAAAACTAAGAGTTTGCCTGTTGCAAAGGCTATTACATCAAGCGGGAGTAACATGAAGATGGGGCTTGCTTCTTATTTAATGGGCGGAACCAATGTTGCCGGTGTAAATCTTGGCGGGGCTAGCGTCCTGATGCTTAAATTTATAGGAGAGACTTATACCAGTGGGATTGGAGTGAATTATTTGAGTATTAGCGCTAATAACGCTAATACCTCTGTTTTTGGCGCTACTGGTTTATTTGCTTTTCATCTGACAGGGGGAACTGTCCCTATTCATTTAGGCGCTTCTCTTTCTTACAACAGCATTCCTTCAGGATCTTTGTTTACTGTAAATTTGATATATGGTGCGGAAGCTGTTGTTACAGGAAATCTTTTACTTGGGTTTGATTTAATTCCTGTATCTTTTTCTTCTACATCGCAGAATAACGCGACAACTACATCTATAGGAGTGGGTTCTGCCGCTGTTTATGCCGGTTATATATTTTAATTAGTTGAGTTGAAATAAAAAGGAGGTGATCTTGCCTATAAAAGTTAGTGTTTTTTTAAATTTTTAAGGAGGAATAAAATGAAAAGATTAGTAGCTTTAGTTTTGATGTTAGGTTTATTAATGGCTTCTTCTTCATTTGCTGCAATTAGTGGTATTGGTTCATTGGGAGGAACTCCATTTTTAAGGTTGGAATTTGGTTCAGGCAAGGCGCTAGATCTTGGAGCAACATATACAGATAATACTGCAGGAGGCGCTGCAAATACTACTCTTGGAGCATTAGTTAGATTCTCTTCAGTGTTTATGCCTGTAGGAAATTCAGTCGATGTTTATTGGGGGTTGTCAGCAAATATTACTTCTAGAAATAATGCTGGAGTAACAACTACACCTATTACTGTCAGTGGGTTTCTTGGAGCAGAATCTATGCTTAGCTCTAATGTCGGTGTTTTTGGCGATCTTAACTTGATTAACTTTACATCAACAAGCGCTGGAGGAACAAGCACAAGCACATATTCTTTACTTACAGCTTCTACCATTGCAACACTTGGAATAGTCCTTTATTTATAAGCTTACAAGCTTTAAAAAGCCTCTCACGCAAGTGGGGGGCTTTTTTTTTGGTTTTTATGATATCATATTGATAATATGTGGCTGTTATTTTTTTTGTTTTTTCTCTCTTTTGTTTTTACGTCTGTCTTAACATGGTTAATACTTTTATTTTTTTCAAAAATTCATATCGGACAGTTTGAAAGAGAAGAAGGACCTGAAAGTCATAAAAAGAAAAGCGGAACTCCTACTATGGGAGGTGTTGGTTTTGTCATAATATCTATTGTTCTTAGTTTTTCTTTTTCTGAAGTAAGACCGCTTCTTTTTCTTTTTTTGGGATATTCATTGATAGGATTCTTTGATGACTTTATAAAAGTTTATAAAAAAAGAAATTTAGGGCTTACTTTTTGGCAAAAAGTTTTTTCTCAATTATTACTTTCAAGTCTCTTTTCTTTCTTTGTTTTATTTTGCACCCCTTATTTAACATCATCTTATTTGTTGAAAATACTGGGAATCCCTTTGTATATTTTATTTTCTACTTTTCTGATATTTGGATGTGGCAACGCGACAAATCTTACAGATGGAATTGACGGGTTACTTGCAGGAACTTCAATTTTGGCATTTGCCTCTTTTTTTGTGATAGCTTTACATAGGCATCTTTTGCCTTTTTCCGTGTTGGCTATTGTTTTAATAGGGGGGCTTTTAGCCTTTTTGTTTTTTAATTTTCCTAAAGCTAAAATATTTATGGGAGATACAGGATCTCTTGGGATAGGGGCAATTCTTGCAGGCATGGCAATTATTTTAAATAAGGAACTTTTGCTTGTTATAATAGGCGGAGTGTTTCTGGTAGAGGCTTTATCTGTTATAATTCAGGTCTTAAGTTATAAATTGTTTAAAAAACGGGTTTTTAAAATGTCACCTCTTCATCATCATTTTGAATTGTTAGGATGGAGTGAAGTTTATGTGACTTTAATGTTTTGGGCAGTTCAGTTTTTACTTAGTATTATAGGAGTGTTTTTAGCATGACAAAATGGGAAGAAAAAAAGATAACTGTTTTTGGCCTTGGAAAATCGGGTTTGGCAATCGTAAAAAAACTTTATCCTTTAGGTTCTTATCTTTTTGTGACAGATAGCAAGAAAGAAGAATCTATCGACAAAACTGTACTTGAAGAATTTAAAAATATTGCCATAGGTGACCTGAATTCCCGTTTGCAATTAGAGGTGGGGGGGCATACTCAAAAATGTATTGATCAATCTGATCTTATTGTTTTAAGTCCTGGCGTTAGAACCGATATTCCTGTACTTCAAAAAGCAAAAGAGCTTAATATCCCCATTGTTTCTGAGATAGAGTTGGCATATAGGTTTTTGACTAAGCCGATAATTGCTGTCACCGGAACCAACGGAAAGACAACGACGGCTATTTTAATCGGGGAACTTTTAAAAGCCGAAGGGAAATCAGTTGTTGTTGCGGGAAATGTAGGTTTGCCGCTTGTTTCAATAGATGATAGGAATCTTGATTTTGTTGTTGTTGAAATCAGCAGTTATCAGTTAGAAACAATAGTCTCTTTTAGACCATGGATTAGTATAATTTTAAATTTAACCGAAGATCATATAGAACGCCACGGCTCTATGGAAGCCTATGGAACTTTTAAAGCTCGTATTTTTATGAACCAAAAGAAGACGGATTACGTTGTTTACAATTCTCAGGATAAGGGGGTTTGTAAATTAGTCCAAGCTTCTGAAGCTAGATTGGTCCCGTTTATAATAAAAGAGATGGAGTTGTTTTTGGGGATGAATATTGCGGATATTAAGCTTAGAGGCGACCATAACCTAGAGAATATTGCGGCGGCTGTTACTGCGGCTAAAATTGCCGGGGTTTCTAAAGATACAATTCCAAAAGTGTTAAAAAGTTTTTCTGGAGTTTCTCATCGCATTGAATTTGTTATAAGAAAAAACGGAGTTGATTTTTATAATGACTCTAAAGCGACAAATCCTGATTCTACTATTGTAGCTATTAAAACTTTGGATACCGGAAAAAAATCTATTATTTTACTTCTTGGAGGAAGGGATAAAGGAACGGATTTAACGGCGATGATTAATTTAATAAAAAAGAGTGTAAAAAAAGTTATTCTTTTAGGGGAGGCAACAGAGAGATTTGAAAAAGCTCTTAAGCAGAGTGATTTTGAAAACATAGAAATTGCTTCTGATTTTAAATCTGCGGTAATTACATCTTTTAATTTATCTAAACCTGGAGATATTGTTTTGCTATCTCCTGCCTGCGCCAGTTTTGATATGTTTTCAAATTTTGAAGAGAGAGGAGATGTGTTTAAATCTCTGGTCAAAAACCTTTAAAACTAAAAAAATCTCCTGATTTTATTTTGTTGGCATCCATAGCGGGGTTGCTGTTGTTTGGGACTATTATGATCTTTTCTTCAAGTTCTGTTATGGGGATTAAAATGGGAGATAGTTTTTACTATCTTAAGAGGCATTTATTGTATTTGCTTGCAGGTTTTTTTGTTTTTATTTTTGCCCTTAATCTGGATTTGCAAAAACTTAAAAAATATACTCTTCTTATATTTTGTGTTTCTATTTTTTTTCTTTTATTGCTTTTTGTCCCTTTTTTAGGGAAATCGTTGGGAGGAGCTACACGTTGGCTGGATTTTTATTTTATATCTTTTCAACCTTCGGAATTTGTTAAATTTACCATGGTCTTATTTTTTGCCACTTATCTTTCAGCATTGAAAAATAGTATAAAAAAATTTTTAAAAGGATTGCTGCCTTTGCTTTTGGTTTTGGTCGTGGTATGCGGAATAATAATTAAACAACCTGATATGGGAACAGCTCTTTCAATAGCTGTAACTTCTTTTTTAATGTTTTTTATAGCAGGGGCTAATGTTTTACATCTGGTTTTTTTAGGATCTTGTGGCGGGGTCTTGATTTTTATTTTGAGTATTTTTTCCGCGTATAGAGTAAAAAGGTTGCTTGCTTTTCTTAATCCGTGGGAAGATCCTTTAGGAAAAGGATTTCAAATTATTCAATCGTTGCTTGCCGTAGGGTCTGGAGGGGTGATCGGGTTGGGGATTGGAAATTCCAAACAAAAATTTTATTATCTTCCTCAACAATATGCGGATTTTATATTTGCAGTTTTGTGTGAAGAATTGGGGTTTATTGGCGCTTTTGTTTTGATTTGTATTTTTTTGGTATTCTTTTTTAGAGGAATTCAGATTATTTCAAAAACAAAAGATGAGTTTTATTTTTTCTTAGGATTTGGCATTATTTCAATGTTTTTTGTACAGACAGTATTAAACATAATGGTTGTAATAGCTTTATTGCCAACCACAGGACTTCCTCTTCCCTTTGTAAGCTATGGAGGGACGTCTATGATTACATGTTTGTTTTCAGTAGGATTACTGACTAATATTTCAAAACAAATTTCACTTTGACCCGGTTTTTTTTATAATGTATACTTTTTATATGTTAGATCCAAAGCTTTTACGCAGCGATCCTCAAAAAATAGTTGATGCCTTGAAAACTCGTCAGGGAGATATATCTTTAGTTGAAAAATTTTCTGTAACGGATAAAAAATGGCGGGAACTTACTTTTAAAATTGAGACATTAAAAAAAGATCGCAATGAAAATTCTAAGAAAGTTGGGCAATGTAAAAAGGAGGGGAAAAATTCTGACATTTTACTTGAAAAAAGCAGGTTGATCGGTGATGAAATAAAAAAATTGGAAGAAGAATTAAGTTTTGTTTCCGATGAACTTAAAGATTTAGAGCTTCAGATGCCAAATCTTCCTCATTCTTCTGTCCCTTTTGGCAAGGACAGTTCTTTTAACAAGGAAGTTAGAAAATACGGAGAGCCCGCAAAATTTAACTTTGAACCTAAACCTCATGATGAAATAGGGGAGAGATTGGGAATCCTTAACTTTAAAGAGGCGGCAAAAATTTCTGGAGCTCGTTTTGTTGTTTATCATAAAAGGGGAGCTGCCCTTGAACGGGCGTTAATAAATTTTATGCTTGATGTTCACGTAAAAAAGAATAACTATGAGGAAGTTTTGGCTCCTGTCCTTGTTAAGTCTTATTCTATGCAAGGTACAGGCCAACTTCCAAAATTTGAAGAAGATCTTTTTAAATGCAGTGATGATTTTTATTTAATTCCTACCGCAGAAGTCTCTGTGACAAATTTACACAGAGAAGAGATTATAGAATATAAAAAACTTCCTATAAAATATTGTTCGTATTCACCATGTTTCAGACGGGAAGCAGGTTCATATGGAAAAGATACAAAGGGGATTATCCGTCAGCATCAATTTAATAAGGTTGAGCTGGTGAAATTTGTTGAGCCTGAAAATTCCTATAAAGAACTTGAGTTGTTGACGCAAGATGCTGAATTAATTCTTAAAGAATTAAATCTTCCTTATAGAGTTGTTGAGCTTTGTACTTCCGATTTGGGTTTTGCTTCTGCCAAAACTTATGATTTGGAAGTTTGGTTCCCGTCAGAAAATAAATATAGAGAAATTTCTTCTTGTTCAAATTTTGAAGATTTCCAAGCCAGACGAGCTGGAATTAAGTTTAAAAGAGATGGGAACTCAAAGCCTGAATTTGTTCACACCTTAAACGGGTCAGGGCTTGCCGTAGGGCGTACTTTTGCCGCTATTCTAGAAAATTATCAGCAAGAAGATGGTGATGTTGTTATTCCTGAAGGTTTAAAACATTATTTGGAGTTTGAAACAATAAAAAGCTGCTAAAAGGCGCAAGAACTTCTTTTCTTGTTTCGATTATAATTATGTGAATTGTCAGAAAATTCCGGTTATTACGTCGGGATGAATACTCAAAATAAAGAGGGAAAATAATGACATTGATAAGTGACCCTAATTTTTTATCTATTCCAAGTTCCGGCGCTAAAAAACCGTCAAAGAGTATTGATGATTTTTCAAATGTCTTGAAAGAGATTAACCACAATATGAACAGTTCTCTTGCTAATTTTGCCAAGATTAGCGATGGGATTTATGTTAGTCCCGGGAAAATTGAATCGATTGGCGCTAAACTTGATTTTACTGTTTGACTATTCTATGATTTTTTTGCTACTATATTAATATGCCAGCTTATGAGTATAGGTGTGAAGAGTGCGGTGTTTATGAACACCATCAAAAAATGGTGGAGAAGCCTCTTAAAAAGTGCATAAAGTGCGGCGGCTCAAAAATAAAGCGTTTAATTTCTGCGGCAAGTGTAGTTTTTAAAGGTTCTGGATTTCATGTGACTGATTACGGTAAAAATACTCATAGAACAGAACACGATAAAAACAGGGAACACCATCATCACAAGTCTGAACCTGCCAAAAATAGTACAGAGAAAAAATAGGCTCTAAAAATTCACCACATTATTGTTGCCCTATTATATTGTTCATTTGTTATATAACCGTATTGGAGTAATAATTTCATATTATCTGAATAGTCTTTGTTAAAGTTATTACTTGTTTTTCGGCAGTGCTCAGCTATCTTTTTTGGAGATGAAATTACAAGGTAAACAAATTGGCCAACACTGGTAGCAATATCTTTAGTATCCCCAATTTCAGGTATAAATTTCCATTGCCTTCCAAAATTGGTCGCTTTTAATTGATAAGCTAACATTTTTGCGGCTGTCAAATATAATTCTAATAAGCCTACATAAACGGTTTCATCAGTTGATATTTCAGGATCATCAGTATTTCTTATAATCCTATAAGAATAAGGGAATTTTGGATAGCCTGAGTTTAAAATTATTCTCTTTGAGGTGAAGTTGCATTTCATCTCTCCACGATCATCATCTGAAAATTCAATTGAAGAAATTGCTCTCCTTAAGTTTGGGGTTAAGAGGCTAAGCGCATAATAGAGGTTCCTTAAAACAGTATAATTAATAGACTCATAGGCTGGCTTTCTTATTTGTATTCCATATGGGCGTGTAGGAACCTCTGCCTCTTCTATTATTGAGACAGTATTTATTGATGTTCTTAATTTAAAGTCATCGTAAGGAAAATTATACGGACTGGTATAAAAAGGACTGATGAGGGTTGTTTCCTCAGCATCTCCAAATATGGCTATCTCGCTGAAAGGGGTTATAACCAAAGTTTTTCCTTTATGGCTAAAGCTATAACCGGAAAAAGAGAACTCTCTTGGCTTCTCGTCGAGTAGATTGTATGCTGAAATGGTTAATGGAATTTTTGAATGATTAGTAAAAAAATTTTCAGCCTCTTTTAAATCAACAAATCCGTGTTCGCCGTTAAAAACCATACTAAAACTAAGATTATCATTTCTTAATGTAAAGCGGGTTTCTGGATATGCGTATAATGCGACTTTTGGATTACAGCTTCTTACTCCTTCTATAGTTAATTTCGCGGGATTAGACCCTTGTTTCTCTATAGAATAATAATCAAAGGAAAAAACCGGCAATTCTTCACCTTCCGCAGAAATCTTGTCACTTGAAAAATTGATATAATTAAAAGATTCTTTGGCTTTTAATGCGATAGGTTTTTTAGGGGCCCCATTTTGATCAAAAAATATAAATAACTTAAAGGTATTGCCTCTCTCTAAATATATTTTTAGTCCGTCTATTTTTAAAAAACTGGTATATCTTTTATTGTTATATCTGTCATAAAGAGATAAAAACCAAAAACCGTCTTTCCATGAAATTATACCTTCTTCCAACTCATGGTTGTTTGGAAGAATTGTAGATTGTGAATTATTTTCAATATCAAGGCGCCCATCTTGTGCAATAATAACTCTTTCGAAATTGACAGGAGCTCCTTTTTGCTTGATGTATCTTAAAACAGTTTTAAACCTTTCTGGCACATCCTTAGAGATTAGAAGGCCTTCTATTCTTTTATTTGAAAGAAGGTCTAAACTGGCAAATAATATCAACATATCAACAAAATATCTGTTAGCATCCTCTATGATAATAGCCTTTTTTTCAATGATTGAACATATAGCGTCTTCATTTTTTCTATCAAATTTAATAAAAGGGTCATTACTCAGGTCTATTTCCCCTGTGTTTTCGTTTAAAACTTGAGTTAAATCAATAGCATAAAAATTTGATCTTCCAAACTTATCAAAATCTTTTATTGACAGAGTATAACGTTGAAATTTTTCAGGGTGGTCAAGGAGTTTTAGATATTCAGGCAGATGTGTCCAAAATTTTTCAGTGATTGTTGAGTTATACGTTGGGTTGTACATTTTTACACTGTTGGCAAATATGTCACATATAGCATCTTCAGCCATCCCCCAATCAAGAAGGGCACCTATCGCATTTATCTTTACTTGTTCATCTATATCAATGCTGCGTATAACAGGATTGGCCAAACATTTTGTAAGGATAAGAACCTTTCCAACGTTTCCGCCATAATATTCAACTGCATTTGCAACAATTTGAGCCTCATAGGGAGAAAGGGTTTCATCTCCATCTGAATTTGCCATATTAACAAATGCGCTGTCAAGAGCCTCTTGATCTCTGAGGAGAGAATTGTCTGTTACTTCATTATATATATCTTGTGCTTCTGACTTATCTTTTATTTCTGCCTTGCACTCCACCATACTACTTTGACACATATTTCCTAAACCATAAATTGTCAGATTACTCATTTTTTATTTACCTCCGTTATTTGTTTAAAAGCCTTTTATATACACAGCTTCTTCGGAGGTTAAAACGGAAAATTTCAATTTAATTTTGGGGGTCAACAATGTATGCCCTGATCCGGTTTTTCTCTGCTCTTTGAGCAACAAAGCCAAAAAATACTCAAAACTTCACAAAACTTTCACTATAATTTCATTAGTTTTTATTATATAATTTGTTTGGATGGTAAAACATTATAAAACAGTTTTTGGTGAAAAAATATATTTGACAGACGATAATTGGCGACATGTAGTAGAAAGACATCCGGAGGTTGAAACTTATTTATCAAAGATTGAAGAAGTCTTAAAACTTCCTGATTTTGTCAAACTAAGTAGGCGAGACTCGTCTGTGCATTTGTATTATAAATTTTATCATGAAGTTTATAAAGGGAAATATATTTTAGTTGTTGTAAATAATTCAAAAAAATATATATCAACTATTTTTATAACAGATAAAATAAAATTGGGGGAAACAATATGGATAAAAAAATGATTTTTTATTACGATAAGGATGATGATCTGTTGGATATATCTGTTGGGAAACCTAAAAAATCGGTTTCTACTGAAATTGCGGACGATTTTTTTATAAGAAAAAATCTCAAAACAGGTAAAATAACAGGGTTTACTATTCTCAATTTTGAAAAATGGTTCAAAGGAAAAAATGAAGAAAAAGAAGTTCCTTTAACAGCCAATTTCAGTTTTGTTTCAAAATAGAATAGATTTATGGCATCAAATATTCACAAAGCAAAAAATAAAATGATGCCATTTAGCCCTTCAAAAATCATCTGTGTCGGATTAAATTATTACGATCACGCGAAAGAGCTTGGTATGGAGATACCAAAATCTCCCGTTCTATTTTTAAAACCGCCGACAGCTGTGATAGGGAATGGCGATAAAATAATTTATCCCGCGCAAACATCAAACCTCCATTATGAAGCCGAGCTTGCGATTGTTATTTTAGAAGATAGATCGTTAGGCTATACATGCGCAAATGATGTGACGGCAAGGGATTTGCAAAAAATAGACGGCCAATGGACGCGCGCAAAATCGTTTAACACTTTTTGCCCACTAGGTCCAAAAATTGTATCCGGCATTGACTCTGACAATCTAAATATCAAGCTTTATTTAAATGGAGAAATTAAGCAGAATTCAAATACTTCACAAATGATATTTAAGCCTCTTTATCTTGTAAAATTTATTTCAGAGATAATGACGCTACTTCCTGGAGATGTGATATTGACAGGAACACCTCCCGGGGTGGGACCGATGGATAGGGGGGATGAGGTTGTGGTGGAAATTGAGGGGATTGGACGATTAACTAACAAAGTGGGATAATAAATTTCCAATAACTAATGATTAATGACTAATATCTAATGACTAATGTCTAATGATAAAAAAATGAGAGAGAAAGTATTAAAATTAAAAATAATTCCTAACGCCAAACGAAACGAGCTAAAAGGGGATAAAGTTTATTTGACGGCTCCTCCTGTCGACGGGAAAGCGAATAAAGCGCTTATTGAATTTCTCTCGGAACATTTTAAAATCAAAAAACGCCAAATATCAATCGTTCGCGGGGAAAAGTCACGCAATAAGGTTGTTGCTATTTCACAACATAAGTAACATTAACGCTCATCGTAACATTAATATCTCCGCCGTAAATTGGAGTTGCGGATTCACCGCCAAAAGCCCTTTCTACGGAAATATTTGTTTGCGGTGAAATTATTCCCCAATTATTTATCTCCTGTCCTTCTATTTTTTCTATCCTGACAAGAGTAAGCCCAGCCGCATCCGCAATAGCGCGTGCTTTTGACTTTGCAGATTCAACTGCGAGTTTTAAAGCCTCTTTCCTATAAGGCAAAATATCTTTTCTTGAAAAATTGACGCTTAACACTTGATTGGCGCCTGCAGAGGTTCCTTTGTCTATTATTTTTGAAACTTTTTTTAGATCGTCGCTTATTGTAACGGAAACCTGATTGTTGCAGGTGTAACCGATAAGATAAGAACTTCCGCTTTCATATTTCATCTTTGGGCCAATACTAAATCTAGAAGTCTTTATTTTATCTTTTGGTATGTTAAAGCTCTTTATGGAATCGATGACTTTTTGCATTATCTCTGCATTTTTAGACTGCGCTTTTGACGCTGTCTTTTCATCTGTCTGAACACCAAGCGTAATCGTCGCGGTATCAGGCTCTACATTAACATTGCCGACCCCGGTGACAATAAGGGTTTGGCTATTGGCAAAACAAGGGGACAGGAAAAGAGAAACGAAAAGAAAAACAAGAAAACTTTTTACTATTTTCATAAAACACCATCCTCTTTACTGTACAGTGTACACTGTAAATAGTATAATAACTTTCGTCATGCATCAACCGATATATTTGGCTCTCATTTGGCACATGCACCAGCCTTATTACAAGGATTTAATTACAGGAGAGTACTTTCTTCCCTGGGTTCGCATGCATGGCATAAAAGATTATTACGATATGGTCGCGATCCTTGAAGATTACCCCAACATGAAAGCAACTTTTAACCTTGTTCCTTCGCTTGTTGAACAAATAGACGATTATGTTTTTAATAATGCAAAAGACATAAGTCTGAAAATATCAGAAAAGGATCCAAAATCGCTTTCAGATGAGGAACTTGTCTATCTCCTGAAAAATTTCTTTATGGCAAATTGGGAGACAATGATAAAACCTTACAATAGATATCATGCGATGCTTCTTAAAAGAGGAAGGTTTGTATCTGATCATGAAATAGCCGATGCCGCGAAAAGATTTACACGACAGGAGATTTTAGATCTCCAAGTTTGGTTTAACCTTACCTGGTTCGGTTTCATATACAGAAAAATAGATCCAGTAGTCTCAGAACTTATAAAAAAAGAGACAAATTTTACAACAGAAGAGAAGCTAAGCTTGTTGGCAAAACAAAAAGAGCTCCTTTCAAAAATCATACCGAAACACAAAGAGCTTATGGAAAAAAATCAGATAGAAGTAACAACTTCACCTTTTTATCATCCTATTCTTCCTTTATTATGCGATACAAGCATAGCAAAAGAATCTATGCCCGAAATAAAACTCCCTTGCACAAGATTTAGGCACCCGGAAGATGCTATGGAACAAATAAAAAGAGCGGTAAAATTTCACGAAGAACATTTTGGGTCAAAACCTGCCGGCATGTGGCCGTCCGAAGGGAGTGTAAGTCCCGATGTTGCAGGCATTGCCGCCCAAAATGGTATTAAATGGATTGCAACCGATGAAGGGGTTCTTTCGAATTCATTCAGGAAAAAACTATCGCCGGAAGAACTTTATAAGCCCTATACAATTTCAAAAGATGGGAACAATATCCATGTAATATTTAGAAACCACTTTTTGTCCGACCAAATAGGTTTTGTCTACCAAAGGTGGAGAGCCAAAGACGCAGTCGCAGATTTTAAACATCATTTGCACAATATAAAAGCTTCGCTTCCTGATAACGGAAAGCAATATCTAATAAGCGTAATTTTAGACGGTGAAAACGCGTGGGAATATTTTAAGGACGGAGGAGAAGAATTTTTAAGGACTTTGTATGACGAGCTTTCAAAAGATCCGAATATAAAACCTGTCCTGCCAAAAGATTTTATACAAGAATTTCCTCCGGAAAGTAAGATTGAAAGATTATTCCCTGCTTCATGGATAAACAACAACTTTAGAATATGGATAGGGCACGATGAAGATAACCTAGCTTGGGATTATCTTGGCAAAGCAAGAAATATATTGGAAGGACAGGAAAATGAAACCGCGTGGAAAGAACTATATGTCGCCGAAGGCTCTGACTGGTGCTGGTGGTTTGGCGATGACCACTCTTCGGAAAACGATCCTGCTTTTGACACATTATTTAGAAAACATTTGTCTAATATTTATCAGCTTTTAGGGAAGCCGATCCCTACATACTTAAAGAAACCTATTAAACAATTAAGGACATTAAAACCGACACGCGAACCGGCGTATTATATTGAACCTGTTATGGACGGACTTATAACAAGTTATTATGAATGGCTTTCTGCCGGATGTTTTGATGTAAACAAGACAAAAGGAGCAATGCACCAAATAGATACGGTGGTAAGCGCTGTTTACTATGGATTTAGCAAATCTTCGGTTTTTTTCAGGCTTGACTGCCAGCTTAATTTTCAAAAAAGAGAATGCAAAGGATATAAATTTAATATACTTATCCATCATCCGAAACAGTGCAAACTGGAATTGTATTGCGAATCGCCTCCCCCTGTTTTAAGTTTATACAAATTAAACGATAATGATAATTGGGAAAAGACAAAAGAACTTTCTAGTTTTGGAATAAGCAAAATAATAGAGATGGGGATATCTTTCTTCGAGTTGGGGGCAAATCCTGGAGATGAAGTACAGTTTTCAGTTGTTATTATAAAAGACGGCAATGAACTTGAGCATTGGCCCCGAGGAGGGATGTTATCATTTAAAGTCCCCGATGATTCGTTTGAACTTAATAATTGGAAGATATAAGAAATGAAAAAAATAAATTTTTTATTTGGAATTCACTGCCACCAGCCAGTTGGGAACTTTGAAGATGTTTTTAAATGGGCATATGACAGTTGTTATCTCCCGTTTTTAAAAGCGATGGAAAAACATCCGCGCATAAAATTTTCTGTTCATTACAGCGGGATACTTTATGATTGGTTTATAAAAAACAGACCGGAAATAATGGATCTTTTACTGAATTTGGTACAACGGGGACAGGTGGAGATACTAACTGGTGGTTATTATGAACCGATTCTTCCTATAATTCCGGATGAGGATAAACTTGGTCAGATAGAGATGATGAATGAGTTTATAAAAGAAAAATTCAAAATAAGCCCTTCGGGGCTTTGGCTTACGGAAAGAATCTGGGAGCCGACACTTCCTAAGATACTTGCACAGGCGGGAATCGACTATATTACAGTTGATGATTATCATTTTTTATCTGCGGGGATAGAAGGAGATAAATTGTTTGGTTATTATTTAACCGAAGAAGAAGGAGATAAATTAAAAGTCTTTCCCATAAATAAAGAACTTAGATATTTAATACCTTTTAAGATGCCTGAAGAGACGATAAATTATTTAAGGAGTATTGCCACAGAGAAAGGAGATAGGGCCGCGATTTTGGCGGATGACGGAGAAAAATTTGGTGTTTGGCCGGGAACATATAAATGGGTTTATGAAGATGGTTATTTAGAAAAATTGTTGTCCTGTCTGGATGAAAATCTTGATTGGATTATACCAATGAAATTTTCTGATTATGTGGAAGACTATCCTTCCAGCGGAAGGACGTATCTTCCTACGGCTTCTTATTTTGAAATGATGGAATGGTCTCTACCATCTGATCAGCAGATAAAACTTAAAAAAATAAAAGAAGAAATGAAGCAATCTGGAAAATATGATGAATACAACAAGTTTTTGAGGGGAGGATTTTTTAGAAACTTTTTTGTGAAATATCCCGAGAGCAACAATATGCACAAAAAGATGCTTCTTGTAAGCAAGAAATTAGGGGCAGTAAGAGATTCAAATCCATCGAGCGATAGAAAAAAATTAATTAAAGAGGCAGAGAAAAATCTTTATAAAGGCCAATGCAATTGCGCTTATTGGCATGGCATTTTTGGTGGGTTGTATTTGTCAAATTTGAGGAATGCTATTTACGAACATTTGATCAGAGCTGAAAATATATTGCAAAGATTACAACGAGGAGACAAGAAATATACAGAACTTTTAATTACAGACTTTGATAAAGAAGGAAATGAAGAGATCCTTCTTTCTAATCCGTATTTAAATATGTATTTTTCCCCGCAAGAGGGTGGAGCTCTTTTTGAAATGGATTATAAACCTAAAGAATTTAATTGTATGAATGTATTAACAAGAAGAAAAGAGGCTTATCATGAAAGCATCTTAAACGGGGAGACAGGAAATGCTCCACCGAAAGAGACGCATAGCATTCATGATGCGATTCATTTAAAAGAAGAAGGAATAGAAAAGTATCTTGTATATGATTCATTAAGAAGAGCTTCTTTTGTCGATCATTTTTTAAGTGCTGATGCGGATTTAAATGAATTAAAGTTTGCAAAGGTTTTAGACTTGGGAGATTTTGCGGGAAAACCATATGCCTTTTTCCCTGTCAGAAAAAACGATGAAGTGCAGTTGAATTTGTCAAGGATTGGGAAGGTTAATGGTCAGGAAGTTAAATTGACTAAAACAATATCGCTTATGTCCGGCCAGAGCATAGTAAGTGTTGATTATGAAATTGTAAATAATGGCGAAGAAAATATAAAATGTATTTTTGGCATTGAATTTAATTTAACGCTTTTAGGGGGGAATTCTCCAGACAGATATTATAAAATTAACTGGGAAAAACTTGAAAATTCTTATCTTGCAAGCGAAGGCGTTTTGGATGAAGTTAAATCTGTACAACTTGTTGACGAGTGGAAAGGTTTTAGTGTATCATTTGAGCTGAATTATGAATGTAATTTTGTCCGTTATCCCATAGAAACGGTTTCTCAGTCGGAGGGGGGATTGGAAAAAACTTATCAGGGGTCATGTTTGTTTTTTTCTTGGGAAATTAATATAGCGCCAAAAGAGGTTTGGACAAATAGACTGATTTTAAAAATAGAAAGTTAGCTAAGGAGCAATAAAAATGCCGGAATTACGCAAGGATCCAATATCAGACAGATGGGTAATTATTTCAACAGAGAGAGGAAGACGTCCATCGGATTTTGGCGGAGCTTCAGCGCAGGAAGAAAAGGATGATGCCTCAAAATGCCCTTTATGTGAAGGGAATGAAGACAAAACACCACCGGAAATAATCTCTTCAAGAAAATCCGGCACACCCCCAAATACACCGGGTTGGTCTGTTCGAGTTGTTGCCAATAAATTTCCCGCTCTTGTCATAGAAGGGGATGTAAATCGGTCTGGAATAGGAATTTTCGACATGATGTCTGGTATTGGCGCTCATGAAGTTATAGTTGAAACACCAAAACATGATTTGACTATTGCTGATATGAAGGAAGAACAGATTGACAAAGTCTTATGGGCATATAAACAGCGTATTACGGATTTGTCCAAGGATCAGAGATTTCGTTACATTCTTGTTTTTAAAAATTATGGGAAAGCAGCTGGCGCATCACTATCTCATCCTCATTCTCAATTAATTGCGACGCCAATAACCCCTAGATATATAAAATTAGAGCTTACAGGAGCTAGGCAATATTTCCAGGGGAAAGAACGGTGTTTGTTTTGTGATTTAGTAAGACAAGAGTTGGGTTCAGGTGAACGTCTTGTTTATGAAAATGAATACTTTGTTGCATTTGAACCTTTTGCGTCAAGATTTCCTTTTGAAACATGGATTTTGCCGAGACGGCATTATGCAAAATATCAGGAAATATCTGATGAAGAAAGATTACAACTTGCTAGTTGCATGAAAGATATTATGATGAGGCTTAAGAAAACACTTAACGATCCTCCTTATAATTATGTAGTTCATACAGCTCCGAACCCCGTAATAAGACCGGGAAAACCGGATTATTGGGGGACAATCGATTATGATTTTCATTGGCACATTGAAATAATCCCTCGATTGACAAAAACCGCAGGATTTGAATGGGGATCAGGTCTTTATATAAATCCTACTTCTCCGGAAGAAGCCGCAAAGTATTTAAGGGAAATCATATAGTTGAGTTAAAAGATAGAGCGAGGATAACAAAGGAGGGAGAAATATATGTCGCCGAGAAAAAAGGTTGAAAAACCTCTCCTTAAAAAAAAGGCTGTTATTTTAAAAACAAAAAAGACTTTAAAAAAAGTTGTTTCCAAAAAGAAAAAGTCTGATCAAAAAAATATTTCTTCAAAGCCTTTAAAAAGAAAACTACCGAAAAAAGTTTTAACTTCTAACTCCGTTGATGAAACTATCAATCGGATGCAAAAAATAAAAGAGCAGGTAGAAGAGACAAAATTTTATACTTCTTACGTAGAAAGAAAGGAGGCTTTTGATCCTCCTTATAGTTACTCTGACAATAGGATTGTTCTTATGGTGAGAGACCCGTATTGGCTTTACACTTATTGGGAGATTAACGAAAATAAGATAAGAGAGATAAAAAGAGAGTTAGGGGAGAATTTAGGAGGGGCTTCGCTTATATTAAGAATATATAATACTTCCGACTGGAATTTTTTTGATATAGCAGTGGGCTCCCATATTGGAAACTGGTATATAAACGTTGGGAGGCCTAATACTTCTTATTGTGTAGACATAGGATATCTTACTACAGATGGAGTTTTTATTTGTGCGGCAAGAAGCAATGTTGTTACAACTCCAAGAGATTCCATGTCGGATGTAATTGATGAAGAGTGGATGATTCCCGATTGGGAAATGATGTATGCTCTTTCGGGCGGCTTTGGTTTTGGAAAAAGTTCCATGGAAGTAAAAGAGCTCTTTAAAAAGATGCAATTTCCTTCTTCATGGATGTTTTCCGGATCTCCCGTTAAAAAAGAGGGAAAACGCCCATTTTGGCTTGTTGCTAATTGTGAACTGATTGTTTATGGGGCGACAGAACCTACCGCGTCCGTAACAGTTATGGGGAAAAAAATTAAACTTCGCTCTGACGGAACATTTTCATTTCGTTTTCTCCTTCCTGACGGGAATTATGAAATACCAATAGAAGCTATAAGGGATGATGGGGGAGAGCGCCGCAACATAACTCCTATAATCAACCGGAAAACAAAATAAATTGGAAATGGAAACTTCAAAATGACAAAAGGCTATCTGGCATTAGTATTACATGCTCATCTTCCATATGTGCGGCATCCGGAATATGAAGACTTTCTTGAGGAAGATTGGCTTTATGAAGCCATAACCGAAACTTATATACCCCTTTTAAATGTTTTTGAAAACCTTATTTCCGATGGGATAGACTTTAGGATTACAATGTCAATTACCCCGACCCTTGTTGCAATGCTTGCAGATGAGCTTTTGCAAAACCGTTATATAAAACATTTGGATAATCTCATAGAGTTATCGTATAAGGAAATTGAAAGGACAAAGTGGGATGGCCCTTTAAATGAGTTGGCACACATGTACAATCGCATTTTCATCCAGTCGAGGATTGCTTTTGTTGAGCGGTACCACAGGAACCTGCTTAATGGGTTTAAAAAAATCCAGGACGCGGGAAAACTTGAAATTATAACTTGCGGCGCGACCCATGGTTTCTTGCCTCTTATGGAGGTAAACAAGAAGGCGGTTGAGGCTCAAATAAAAATTGCCGCTATTGAATATGAGAAGCATTTTGGCAGACGCCCCAACGGGATATGGCTTCCGGAATGCGGGTATAATCCTTCCGATGATCAAATTTTAAAAGATGCAGGGATAAAGTTTTTTATAACAGATACTCACGGTATCCTCCATGGGTCTCCCAGACCAAAATATGGTGTATTTGCTCCGGTTTACTGCAAAAGTGGCGTTGCCGCTTTTGGAAGAGATGTAGAATCGGGAAAGGCTGTGTGGAGTGCGGAAGAAGGTTATCCCGGCGATTATGTTTACAGGGAGTTTTATCGTGATATAGGCTTTGACCTTGATTTTGATTATGTAAAACCTTATATATCTCCTGATGGTATAAGAATAAACACTGGGATTAAATATCATAAGATTACCGGAAACACCGATTACAAAGAACTTTATGACAGGAAATCAGCGCTTTATAAAGCCGCGGATCATGCAGGTAATTTTATGTTTAACAGGGGGCAACAAATAGAATATCTATATGATTTTTTGGGCAAGAAACCGATTATTTTATCTCCTTATGATGCAGAACTTTTTGGCCATTGGTGGTATGAAGGGCCGGAATGGCTCAACTTTTTAATAAGAAAAATAGCTTGTGATCAAAATATTTTTAAACTTACTACCCCTTTTGAATATTTAAAGGAGAATCCAAAAAACCAGGTTTCAACTCCATCCCTTTCTTCATGGGGATACAAGGGATATGCTGAGGTCTGGCTTTCGGGCTGTAACGATTGGATGTACAGGCATCTTCACAAGGCGGCGGACAGGATGGTTGAACTTGCGCAGAGTTATCCAAATGCGGATGGTATTTTATGTCGGGCGTTAAACCAGGCGGCGCGGGAACTTCTTTTGGCTCAATCTTCCGACTGGGGATTTATAATGAAAATGGGTACGATGGTTGAATATGCTGTAAAGAGGTTTAAGGATCACATTGGCAGGTTTACAAAATTATACGATCAGATAAGATCAAATTCCATTGATGAATCTTATGTAAAAGACCTCGAATGGAAAGACAATCTTTTCATGGGACTTGATTATAGAGCTTATTTATAGAGTTATTGCATTATAACCTTTAATTTCACTGGATTTTAAAAGTTGTTGGGGTGTATAATCATTTAGGAAATACAACATGAAAGCAATAATTTTAGCGGGGGGGTTGGGGACAAGGCTTCATCCTCTCACAATAAATACGCCAAAACCTATGGTGCCGATTGCTAACCGTCCTCTTATGGAGTATGTTGTGGAGCTTTTGGCTAAACATGGCATAAGGGATATTACTGCCCTTCTTTTCCATCAACCTCATATTATAAAAAAATATTTTGGCGATGGCAAATATTTTGGCGTTAAAATGTCTTATATAGAAGCTCAAGAAGATTACGGGACGGCAGGGGCTGTAAAACTTGCCGCTGGAAAATTTAAAGAACCGTTTCTTGTTATTAGCGCTGATCTTATAACAGATTTTGATTTAGCTTATGCTATAAAATATCATAAAGAAAAAAAATCTTCTGCCACGATTCTTCTTACCAGATCGGAAAATCCTCTACAATATGGCATTGTTATAACAAGCAGAGACGGCAGAATAAAAAGATTTCTGGAAAAACCTTCATGGAGTGAGGTTTTTTCTGACACCATAAACACAGGTGTATACATCTTAGATCCAAAGGTTTTAGACCAAATACCGGATAAAAAATCTTTTGACTTTAGTCATGATCTTTTTCCAATACTTATGGAGCAGAAAAAAAAGCTTTATGGACTTGTCATGGAAGGTTTTTGGAAGGACATAGGAAGTCTTGATGAATATGTTAAAGTTCCTTCCGATATTTTTAGAGATACAGGGCCTGTCGTGGACAACACCGCTTCCGTTTCACAGAGTGCGAGGATAGAAGGTTTTGCTGTCATAGGCAAAGATGTTGTCATTTCAGATAATGTTGTTATTATAAATTCTGTCATAGGAAGCAATTCTGTTGTTGGCCAGGGGTCAATAATAAGAGATAGTATTTTGTGGGATGATGTTGAAATTGGAACTCAAGTCAAAATAGATAAAGCGACTATAGGATCCAGATGTAAAGTTGATGATGGAGTAATTGTTGATGAGGGAGATATTCTTTCTGATGATATCAAAATAGGGAAATATGCTGTCATAAAACCGAGGGTCAAAATTTGGCCTGGGAAGATTATTGAGGAAAATTCCATTGTTTCGAGGACTATGGTTTTAAGAGGACGTTATCCCAAAACTATTTTTGGACCGTTTGGCGTTACAGGTACGGTTAATGTTGATTTAACTCCTGAATTTGTGACTAACTTGGGAGTTGCGTATGGTAATTTTCTTGGCAAAGGGACTCATATTACAGCTTCCCGCGATGCCCACAAAGCCTCTAGGATGATTTATCGTGCATTAATTTCTGGAATATTGTCTGCTGGCGTTAATATCTTTAACTTGGAAAATGTGCCAATACCTGTAACCCGTTATGATTTGAAAAGCTCTAAAAGTTTTGGCGGGCTTCATGTCAGAAAATCACCTTTTGATCAGGAAGTTATTGATATTAAGTTTTTTGATGAAGACGGAATGAATCTTTCTTCTACAAAAGAGAAGAAAATAGAGCGCTTGTTTTTTGGCGAAGAGTTTAAAAAAATTTCTACTTCGGATGTGGGAGAACTATCATTTCCTTTTCATCGAGTGGCAGAACAGTATCATGAAGGCGTCCTTTCAAAACTTGAGCTTGGATCATTAAAGAAGAAAAAGTGTCGAGTTGTTATTGACTATGCTCACGGAGCTGCCTCTGAGATTTTCCCTCATATTCTTGGTGAATTGGGTTGTGAGGTTATTACTTTAAATGCTCATGTAGATGAAATTAATATAACCAAAACGAAAGAAGTTTTTGACAGATCCCTAAAGACACTTTCACAGATAGTAAAATCGGTAGACGCTTCTGCGGGGATTATGTTTGATGCTGGAGCTGAAAAACTTTTTATATGTGATGAAAAAGGGAATGTTTTTTCTGGAGATGATGCTTTGGCTATGATTATTTATCTTGTTTTATCGATATATCCAAAATCTACTATTGCTGTGCCTGTAAATACAAGCCTTGCGATTTTAAAAATCGCAGAAGAGTTTGGGGGAAAGGTTTTAAAAACAAAGGTATCTTTTAGAGATATGATGGAGGTAGCTTCTCTCGGGAAAGCCGGTTTTGTGGGTGAGCGGGTGGGGGGCTTTATTTTTCCTGAATTTCAACCTTCCTTTGATGCAATGTTTGCAACATGTAAAATTTTGGAACTTTTAAGTAAAATGGATATCTCTCTTTCTAAAATAGCTTCCAAAATACCGAAAAGTAACATTTTAAGGATGGATATAGTATGCCAATCTGAATTGAAGGGGAGGGTTATTAGAACACTAACGGAAACCATAAAGGAAAAAGAGATCGAATTGGTGGATGGCCTCAAAGTGTATTTTAAGGATAAAAGTGAATGGATACTAATTCTCCCTCATCCTTCCAATCCTACAATTGAAATATATGCGGAAGCTAAGTCTAGCAACCTTGCTCAAAGATTGATTGATGATTATTCTAAAAAAATAAAAAAGATTATCACTCTTTAAATCACTCTTTAAAACTCGACTCGGTAAAAAATATATAATATAATAATTACACTATGAAAATTTTGTATGTTTCTTCTGAAGTTGTTCCATTTGCTAAGACAGGTGGTTTAGCAGATGTAGCAGGGGCGCTTCCTAAAGCTATAGGAGCGCTTGGCCATGATATCAGAATTATAATGCCTAAATACGGCATGATTGATGAAAAAAAATATGATCTTAAAAAAATTTACTCAAAAATATCTATTCCTGTAGGAGATCATTTCGAATTTGCTTCTGTTTATGAAACCAAATTGCCGGGCAGTAATATTACGGTATACTTTGTGTCAAATGATAAATATTTTAAAAGAAAGGGATTATATCAAGAGGATGGAATAGATTATAAAGATAATTGTGAAAGGTTTTCTTTCTTTTGCAGGGCGGTTTGTGAGTTTATAAAACAACTTGGATGGGTTCCTAATGTTTTGCATTGTAATGATTGGCAAACGGCCATTATCGTTCCATATTTTAAATTTAAGTATGATTTCAGAAAAACAACTACAGTCTATTCTATCCATAATATGGGATATTTAGGTCTTTTCCCAAAAGAAGATATACTTCTGACCGGTTTTGGCTGGGAAATGTTTAAGTTTGATAAACTTGAATTTTGGGATCAACTGTCTTTTTCAAAGGCCGGGCTTGTATTTGCAGATATTATAACAACGGTCTCTCCGACTTATGCCAAGGAGATACAAACTAAGGAATTTGGATTTGGTCTTCATGAACTTCTTGATAGTAGAAAAGAGAGGGTTTTTGGAATATTAAATGGGATAGATTATGAAATATGGAATCCTGCGACCGATAAATTAATCCCTAAAAACTTTTCTGGCAATTCTATAGAACTAAAGTATGAAAACAAACAGGCATTACAAAAGAAAAATGGACTTGCTTTAAAAAAGACTACTCCCTTAATAGGAATAGTAAGCCGTCTTGCGGATCAAAAAGGGTTTGATATATTAGTTGAGGCGTTAGATGAAATTATGAAGTTAAATTGTCAGTTGGTTTTGCTTGGAACGGGGGAACAAAAATATCATAAATTATTTGAGGATGCAAAGAAAAAAAATCCTAAAAAAATAGGAGTGAATTTGGGGTTTGATGCCGCGCTTGCGGAATTAATTTATGCTGGATCGGATATGTTTCTTATGCCCTCTAAATATGAACCTTGCGGGTTGGGGCAGTTGATTGCTTTTAAATATGGGACGGTGCCAATAGTTAGAAAGACAGGGGGTCTTGCTGATACTGTCCATAATTATGACATCAAAAAAGCGACAGGAGACGGATTTGTTTTTGAAGAATATACGGCCGAAGCTTTGTTTGATGCGGTTAAACGCGCGGTATTAACTTTTAATAAAAGAAAAGATTGGACGTATTTGATGAAGAAAATAATGCTTTCAGATTATTCATGGGAAGTATCCGCCAAAAAATATGTTGAAATTTATGGCAAAAAATGGAGTTTGCAATAACTGTTAAAGTAGCTGCTATCTCTCCTCATTTTGGCGAAGAACCGCCGATTTCCGGAAGACAAGGGTCGGGAACCATCTTTTTTTCAAACTGTACAATGCGTTGCCTTTATTGTCAAAATTGGCAGATAAGTTGGGAGAAGATGGGAAATGAAATTTCAAAAGAGATTCTTTCAGATAAAATGATTCTCCTTCAAAATGAAGGATGCCACAATGTAAATCTGGTTTCTCCGACTCAATATGTAAACCAGATTATAAACGCGGTGAAAATCGCAAAAAAAAACGGGCTTTGTATACCCATTGTCTATAATACCAATGGATATGATTCTGCGGAGACAATAAAAAGGCTCGAAGGAATAGTTGATATTTATCTCCCTGATATGAAATATTCAGATGATACTGCGGCTTATAAATTTTCAGGGATAAAAGACTATGTTAAACGGAATCGTGAAGCCATTTATGAAATGTATAAACAGGTTGGAAATCTAAAACTTGATGATAAAGGGATTGCAATTAAAGGATTAATAGTGCGGCATCTTGTTTTACCGGCAGATTTGGCAGGGAGTTACGATTCTTTGAAATTTCTCGCCTCAATATCCAAAGAAATCTGGCTCTCTATCATGGCGCAATATAGTCCATGTTATAAAGCAAAAGATCTTCCTCCTTTGGATAGAAGGATAACATTAGAAGAATACCAAAAAGTTCTAAAATGGGCCGATGAATTGGGGGTTGAAAACATCTTGGCTCAAGAGCTTGAGAGTGCAGATGTTTTTCTGCCTAATTTTAAAAAAGAGATCCCTTTTCACTCGTAGTAGGGTTAAGAGAAAAAAGTTTCCTCCATTTTAAAGTTGTGTAATGTCCTTGTTTGACGGTAGTATATCTATATAATATTTGATCCATATATGGTGGAATATCACTATTATAATCAATACTTGAACCGGCAAAATATTTACTCCCGTCAACTACTCTTTGAGGGTTTTGAAGTATGCGATTCCTTATTGTTTGGTTATTCCCGAGCATCATGTAAAGAGTTTCCAAAGAATATGCTATTTCCCTTCGCTTGCCGGGAGTGGCCCGCTGCCAAGCTTTTACCACAGGACGCATAATTTCCGGCACTTCGAGTTCCTCTTTTCTTTTTTGTGATGTTTTATCATCTTTAGTGTCTTTGGGGGATGGTTTTTCTGATGCTCCAATTTTGCTTTTTTTATATGGAATCAACTTAGCTGCCAGGAATCTGTAAATATATGCTGCAGAGACCAAAAACGCAAGTGATAGAGCAGTACCTCGAAGAGTTTTTGATAATTTATTTCTACTATTTGAAGAGATAAAATGTTGCTGCGAAGGATTAGGATCGGTAAAAGCAGCCACAGAAAATTCAACCGGCAACCCATAGAATTTTCCCATTTCAAGTGGCAATGGGATTGCTATATAGGCGTGTGAACCTAAACTTGTTACAACCCCATCTTCGGGGACATAAAAACCGTTTATCTTAATGGTAGGGATCTTTTCTATTCTTAAAGAATTGTTTCCTATCTCTGCCATTTCTGCGCAGACGCCTCCCCTATAATCAATAGCTGTTTTTAGGTATAATGCCCCCCCTCCGCAATAACCATAATGGGAGAGCGTTTGAATAAAACCTAACTTAAGTTTTTGCTGAAAAGATTTATAATGATGATAGCTAAACATCTTTCCTATGTTTTGTCGTATCGTTTCAATAGCAGTTAAAAGAGGCATTTCTTCTAACTTAGGGCTTAATTCTTTCCAGTCTCTTGCTACTTCTGGAAAACTTTCTTCTAATTCATCTAAAGTTAAGACAGGCTGAGTTAAAGTGTCATATAATTCTTTCCCATATATGTAAGGGGCTTCTTTTCTAAAATCAGAAAGTTTAATATGTGCGATTGCAGGGGGAGGGGTATCTGAAACTTGATATGTGATTGTCTCTTTGGTTGAAGAAATAATTCTTCCTCCTGTTATATGAAGTGGGGAACCTAACTTTATACCATTTGTGGCTCTTGCTGATATAAAGCTTTCCCCTTCTTCTTCAAGGGATTTTGCCGTAATTTCAGGAATTGGGGAATAACCGCACGTTGAAGGATTGACTTTGCCTCCTATACTTCCCATTAAATAGGCATTTCTACCTGCAGGTGGTGGGTTTAAAGTTAAAAGATTCTGTTTTTCTGCGTTACTGTCTGCGGCCCCTGAATTTAAATCAGAGGTGTCATTATTTCCTAGCTCTTCTGACTTGTGACTTGATTCTTGAATAAAATATCCAAAAATGAACATTAATGAAGCAATTAATCCGCCCCAGATTAAAGTTCTGAAGGAAGTTAGCTTTCTTTTTATTCTTTGCAGCAAAGATGGTTGAAGTGTCGGTCTATATTCTTTGATTTTAGGATAACCTGTAAAAGCCTCTATCTCTGCCAGCTCTTCTAATGTTTTATTTGATGGGCCAAATGCAAGAAAACATATTTCTTCTATTGATGTATCAAGAGGTCCGTAAGATCTAAGTTTGATGTACATGCTTCCCTTTCCCATCAAAACAACACCATGCTTATCTAATGTGCTACAAAGGAATTTATTTATATCTCTTTGGTATATATTTGTTTTATCTGATAGCATTTTTGATAACAATACATAGGCAACTGTATGAGGTTCAAACTTTGCGGATAAAAGGGAAGAATAGTCTTCTAGTATTTGGCCTCTCTCTTCTTCGGTTATCAATAAAGCTTCCGGCATATCTTTTCTTTCCAATTCGACGCTTGCTTTTTCCAGGCTTTTTTTCTCTCTCTCATGCAAACTATCTGAGTTTAACGCCTGTTTTATTCTATCATTTATAAAATCAAAAACCTCTTTCCATCCATTTAATTTTGCTAGTATTACCAGAGCTTTAAAGGATTCTTTTCTGGCTTCATCATCTGTTATGGCAAGAGTTATTTTCAATAATTCATTTATAAAATGAGGAGGTGTTTTTCTTACGGAAGCCTCCTCTTCTACTATTCTCCCTTTTCCTGAAAGTTCTTGGATTGTTTCAGCTGTTTTGTCTGTTATTGGTGATTTTAATTGTTTGTCAACATTACATGCCAGTAATTTTTCGTCAATAATTTTATCCGGCAGATAGACTCTTTGTAGCATCCGATATGACAAATTTCCTAAAAATAATCTGAAATAATGAAGATCCCAAAGCATGCGTGCTTCATCAGAAAGTTTCAAGCAATATTTCCCCGTAGATAATTTTAGATTTTGGTGTTTTCTCCTTTCAGAAGAATCAACAACTATAGGTTCAAATTCACTTCCCGGGATACTTGCCATTAAAGCTAAATCTTTTTGGGTTGTGTTATTAAACCTGGAAACTAGCACTAATTTTGATCCTGGAGAAAGATTTTTTCTGACAAGATTTTGTCTTGCCATGGAAACAAGCGGAATATTCCCTTCTTTTTCTTGAAAAGATAAAATTGAGCCTATTATTTTATTTAAATGGCTGGGGTTTGCGGATAGGGGAATATAAGTATGGTCTCCTATAACAAGCATAACTCTGTCTTTTTGCACAAGGGCTTTTTGAGCTAACATTCCCACTAAAACCGATAAATTTTCCCTGGTCGTCTCTTTTAAAAGCCTTGGATCAAGAACTATTACAACATTCCTGCTTTGATGTGAAGTTGATTTATTTATTGCAACTTCTCCTCTACTTGCTATTTTTGCAGTGGCTGTTTGATTGACCCTTTCTCCCCTTAATACAGTAATAGGTAGAGTTTCAATCCGATCAAAATCACCTCCTCCCTGTGAGCCCCCGCCTCTTAGCCCTAGATGTATTCCTCTGTTTGTAAAACTTCTACTGACTTTTGGTTTTCTAGATTGCCTGCTTGGAACAATAGTTTGAATTACGCCTGCTATTTTAGCTGCCTGTCCTATATTAGCTGGCATAAAATGATGCTGTAAGGTGGGGGTTACAAATGCGCGGCAATCATAGTTTTCTATGAAATTACTTATTAAGCTTCCTGCAAGTGATTCATTAAGGGCAAACAATTCTTCATGATCAAATAGATAACTAAATATTTTTTCACTCCCTATTTTGGATAAAGCTTCTAGTGCGCCAAGTCTATGAACAGATTGACGATTAGGGGTATTAATAATTTTTAAAAGGATATCTTCAGCCTGTTCTTTTTCTTGGCTTAAAGCTAAAAGCTCAGCTATTTTTATTTTGCAAAAATGATCAGGATCTTCTTTGTGTAATTGGATAGTTTTTCTTATTTCCTTTGTACCTATTTCTCCTATTTCTGCCAAGGCTAATGCAGCATCTAATTGATGGATAGCTAATGAGCTGAAAAAGAGTTCATATAATAATTCTTTTGCAAGAACCAACTTCCCAAATTTGCATAAGATTTTTGCAAGTTCTATTTCATGCGAGGTTGATAAGGAGTGCCTATATCCGGGGGGAGTTAAATTGTCTATATAAATAATGCCATTTTCCGCAAGAAGTTCTGTTGCTGCAAATTTTATGAATGGTTCTGAATGATGTTCTGATAAACATGACAGTGAAGTAATAATTGGTTGTGCTCCAATTAATATTCCCTCTCTTCTGGTTATTCTTTTTATCCCTTCTAATGCTCTTGATCTTACAAAATAATCATTATTATTAAGAAAATTTCCAATTTTGGCGAGCGCTTTTTCTGCCGATTCAAACCCCAAAGCAAAATTGATAATAGTGAGATCTATGTCAAAGACAGGATTAAACATAGAAATTGCCTTATCAGTGAAAGCTAAAATTTTTCCCCTTATCTCAGGATTTAAAGGTGGTTTTCTGTCGAAGTTAAGCTTAAAAGAAGTACTTCCTTTGTAAGGAGAAGAATCCCAAAGACTACCATTTATTCCTCGAGGTTTGTTTATATCCATTGTTTTCCTACATATATATCGTTAAAAAGAGCTTGAAATTGCCGGGAAATTAGGTTGTGGTTGGAATAAAGCTTAGGGATTGGCGGGGAAAATATTCCCTCTGTTTAAAATATCTTGCGGATCGAATGTTTTTTTAATCTTTATCATTTCTTCAATTCCTTTGTCTCCATACATCATTTTTAAATAGTCGTGTTTTATTTTGCCAATTCCGTGTTCCGCGGAACATGTCCCGCCAAGCGATACCCCTTTTCTTACAAAATCGGCAATAATCTCTTTTGCCAGAGGAATATCATTTGGAGTATTGGGGACCAAATTAACATGCAGATGATTTTGTCCAATATGTCCGAACTTTACATGAAATAGCTTATGGCTTATGGCTGATAGCTTGTCGTTGTAAAAATTGATCATCTCCATTAATTTGCCGTCGGGGACTGCGATGTCGCTTGCGAACTTAATTGAGTGGTGTTTTTTAAACTTTTCATTGATGTGCTCTGCCATACTGTGACGAAATTCTTTAAGTTCTTCTTTTTGTTTGTTGGTTACACCAAGCCATGATTTTTCCATATCAGCTCCCAAATTTTCTAAAAGCCTGGCCCACTTATCAAGATAGGTATTTTGTATCGATTCCGTAATTTCTGTTTCCATATAAACGGCTGTCGCGGCATGAGAAGGAAGTTTTGGATAAGAAGGCCTAAGGAGGTTAAGAGCCTTATTGTCAAAGTATTCCAATTTTAAAACATCAGTTTCAATTCTTGCCTTTTCAACAAAAGTAATGGCTGTTTCCTCATTTAGGAAGAATACAATGATGTCAAAAGTATCATGAAAGTTCGGAATAAGCTTAATTTCAATTTCTGTTATAACTCCAAGAGTCCCTTCTGATCCGATAAACAGGTCTATCATCTCCATTTCGGGGGTGGAAAAATAACCGGCAGAAGTTTTGGTATTTGGCATTTTATAATTAGGAGTTTTAATGCCATACTCTTGTATTTTATATCCTCTTTTTATGTCAAGAGTTTTTCCTGAGGTTAAAGTGACTTTTATTCTTTTTATCCAATTTCGGGTTGCTCCAAATCTGAAACTCCTTGCCCCTGAAGCGTTTGTAGCCAGGGTTCCTCCAATAAAGGCAGTCTGTTCCGTAGGATCAGGGGGGTAAAGGAGTCCCAGTTTTTTTGTTTCACTTTCAAGTTTTTCTAATGTTACAGCCGGTTGTAATAAAGCAGTCTTTTTGGTTGGGTCAATGTTTATTATTTTATCAAGTTTTTCGGTGCCTAATATCCATCCGCCAAAAGGGATACATCCGCCTGTCGTTCCTGTTGTTCCTGCAGAAACTGTCAGCGGCATTTTTTTTGAATTTGCTTCTTGCAGAAGGGAGGCTATCTCTTTTTCATTTTCAGGCAAAAACAAACCTTCCGCATATCCTCCTTGCAGGTTGGAGCTATCTTCAAGATATGATTGAATTTCTGCTTGATCGGTTTTCTTTATCATTTAAAAATTATAGCATGACTTTTGTATGTAGTTTTTATAAGAAATTTTTTTAGAGGAAGGCCGATATCATATATATGAGAATCTCATCATCATTTCAGCTTGCAGAATATATCAACTCCGGATATTTATGTAGCTACACTATTCCATTAAAAAGGCTTTCTTCTTTGGATAGAAAACAGAGATCTGGCAATCTCCCTGTTTCAAGAGGTGTTAGCATGGTTTCTAATGTATCCGAAAGTTTACAGCTTTTAAAATATGAATTTCCAGACAGTAAAAAAGAGATGATTGTTACTGTTCATGAGAAAGCCATTTTAGATGATATTTTTTACGGAAAAAGGGATACTCATTTATACGAAGCTGAATCCTTAGATTCTAACATTCTTTTTTCTCAAAAGGATGTTTTAAAAATAGATACGCCCTCGGTTTTGGCGTCAGTTAGTAATTCCGAACATCAAATTCCGCCGTTTTTGGTGGGGAATGAATCATTGGGAAGGTTTACAAAAAATATACTAAAAAAAGATGTTGAATTTTTTATAAGGCAATTTGGGGTGGAAGATGAGCTTGAGGGGTTTATGGCTTCTTATGGTAATATACATTTGCTCAAAAATTTTAATGGCAAGGTTTTGAAAGGGGCAAATCATTTTTATTTGATAGGAGGGGAGGACTTTTTTACAAAAAAACAGAACTTCAGTTTTTTGTTGTCAAACCCTCAAAGCGGAACAGTAATTGTTTTTTGCTATTCTTTGGAGCATTTTAGGTTTCAGGCTTATACTTTTCTTGTAAATTCATCTTCAAATGAAATTACGGGTTTTTCTGATCCTGATAAGCAGTGTCTGTTTGAAGATCTTGAAAGTTTTCTAAAGGCTTTAAGTTGTGATAAGCAAATAGATATTCAGAAAGGGATTGACGCTAATGCTTATCTTGCCTCTTATGCCTTGGCAAAAGTTTTAGACGAACATAATAGGTGGCCTGCGAATTGTGATTTGGATGTCTACTTAAGTAAAGTCCCTAAATATAATGGGAAGAATTTTCTTGATTATGTAAGGTTTTTTTTGGCAAAAGAAGATAAATCTCCTCTTCTTCTTGATATTCCAAGTGGAAGAGTTCAGATGATAAAAGATATTATTAAGATGGGAAAAAAGTTTAAGTTTTTAAAAGATGAAGATGTAAATAGATTATGGGCTGTTGATATAAGTTTGGATCTTTCGGCTGTGCCGCCGGGCGTCAGTTTTTCTAAAGAGGATGTTTTTACTAGTTCAAAAGTTCCTCAAGCTTCTGTTGTAGTGTGTCATGATCTTCTTTGTTTATATCCAGATTCAACGCGTTTATTTAAATCGATTTGGGATAGGACAAAAGTTGGAGGATATGGTTTTGTTCATAATTATGGATATCCCAACCTCCCTACATATCTTTTTGGAGAAGAAAGATTCCATATGGTATCATATTATAATTATTTGCATTCTCTTTCTTTACGAGGGAAAGGATGTTTTGTTGAAGCTTATGATTCCGGATGGTCTTTTTATAAGGATAGAGAGCATTTACCTGTTTATGGATTAGATGATAATGATATACTTGGCATTCCTGCCCTTATAACGCCCGGGCATATTTTATATATTCCTTTATTGCATAGGAGGAACAGATGAATAGCCTACAAGGAATAAAAACAATAAAATTTAATGTATTAGATTTTACAAGCTCATTTGTTGTTAAGGTTAGAAAACGTTTTTCTGAGGATATTGTATTAACAAATAGAAGTACAAAGTTGGTGAAGGGGCAGGGTGGGGAAATATTAAAGAGAAGAAAAGGAATTGATTTGTTTGGTATATCTAATTTATTGCAGGGGGAACACCTTCCTACGGCAATTTATGCAAATCGCATAAGAAAGGAAGATCTTGATTTCCTGGAAAAAGAAAGAGAGGCTGCGGATGTATTGCTGCTAAAGAGGTTTCGAATGAGGAATGATAAGTTGCCTGATTCAGTTGATATCTCCTTTGATGTAATATGTGAAGATGCCGGAATATATTTTGAAAATGAGGAAATTATTCTCTCAGGCCAAGATTTATTAAAGCTCTATTTATTTTTAGGCGAGCATATATTGGCAAAGAGAAATCTCTTTTTATCTATTGAAACCGAAGGGCGTAGATTGTTGTATTCTTTGTTGACTGATATGGAGAAGCGTGAATTGATCGACTCAATGTTTGTTGTCGAAAAGGGTTTAGCTGCTATAGAGGATGTTCGTATAATAAAAAATATAGTTGAAGTTTTAAATGACGAGGATATTAGTCTTTTTGTGGAAAGACTACATTCAATGAATTTATTGGATAGAGTGTGGGGTTTGGGGGATGATAACCTTAAAAAGCTTTTTGTATCCTTGTCTTATGAACAACTGGAACAGTTGGGCAAAGAAGGTTTTTTTTCTTTGAAAAGAGATTTGGTTCGCATTCAAAGAATGGGTATTAACTGTAAGTCTTTTTTAAAATATTCTGAATTTGCTTTGGACAGTACTGAGTTTTTAGATGTCTGGGATATAAGAGATGATAATAGATTAAAACGGGTATATCATCTTATGTCTTTTGAGCAACGGGGGAAATTACTTTCAAATACCAGAAGTAATAAGGATTGTATAAGATTGTTTAACTTATTATCCAAACTGGAGCGTATGCAACTTTTTAGAGGGGGACAGGGAGGAATGCAATGGCTTTTGATGAGGCCTTTGTTTGAAGAGAACCGCATAATTGATTTAATCGCGGTTTTGGATTTAGAAGATTTCCAATGTTTTTGGGAATCTATTCCTGTATCGTATAAAACAGATAAAGCAGTTTTTAATGAGTTGTTTGCAGGTGAAAATAATCGTATATTGGGGCTAATGTTTAGATTTTTGCCTGATACTGATCGTGGTATGTTTTTTCAATTATTGGATTCTGACTTAAGGCTTAAACTGTATGCTCAATTAACCGGAGATTCTGTTTTTGATTTTTATGAAATGGAGCTTGCTGCTTTCTGATTTGCCTCGCAAGCAGATATTTAAATTCCGATGGTAATATCAATAATATTTTTATCAATTAGAGTCTCCCGCATTCAATATATATTTGGTTGGGGTTATTTAGCAAAATAGATTCTTTGGGATAATCTTTCCAGGAAACCGAATAAATATTACTTTTATATATCCAATGAGGCAGTTTTTTAATTGTATTTTTTAATGGGTGGGAACTTCCAATACCCAAGGCAAAAAAATCATAAGAGTTCTTTTCCTTGGAAAGCAAATCAATAAACCATTTCAAATAATTTGAATTATTGTCTTTTACAAGCCAAAAAGATAATGTGAAATAATTTAATATAGATCCTGGCACGGGAAGGTTTGGATAGCCAAGTAATGTTAGAATTTTAGAGAAGAAATAAAACCCTTTATAAAGGCCCTTGTATCCTTGTAAAATATATTGTTTAAATGAACGTTGATCCCAACAAAAACCACAAGCTAATAGTTCACCCGTAGTTTTATCTATTAATAAATAACAATCATTTAGAAAGTTTTTTAGAGTTGGGGCGACTTCTTCTATGTCAGGGAATAATTGGTATTTTCTGCCAACTTCATTTGCAAACTCATAAAATTTATTTTCATCAAAATCAAGGGCAGATACCAAGACAATATTTTTTGGGACATTCAATATTTTTTTAGTAGTCTTGATTGAATATACTTCAAATTTCTCTAATAACTTGTAATTTGGCAGGCCTTTATGTGACCTTGTTAAAAATTTTTGAGCCTTAATATTATCATCAAGTATAGATGTAAATATAAATTTAACTTTGTGAGTCATCAGAGATTTTTTTATATAGCTATAGATTAAAGGAATTGCTTTCCCTGCTTTATTGCGGTATTTTTTGCGACATCTCATTCCAAAAAGATAAGCTACTTGTTCTTTTGTTCCGTGTAAAAAATATTCATTTATAGCATAGGCGCCAAATCCGACAATCTCCAAACTGTTTCGCCTGCGGCAGACGATGACTTCAACAATCTTTCCTTCCTGCATCATCGAAAGATATGCGTTATCTCGTCTAGTAAAAGTTATTTCTAAGTTGCCTGGAGCTGATTCTTCTTCATATATATTGCAAAGTTCAAACCCATCACTTTCTTTTGCTGGTTCAATTATGTAATGATCTGTTTTGTCATTATTTTCAAACATATTGGCCTTTAAAAATCTTATCCCATGATAAGTCGCTGGTCAATAATTGATATTTTATATCACCTTCTTTTTTCCCTCGACTAAGGTGATTTTTTATGTATGTAGTAAGTCCTGACCCATGATTAATTAAAAATATGCGAAGAGGCTCAAGTTGTGACATGTTTTGAGCATGTAAATAATAAAAATTAGATCTCATTTCATTTTCAAAAACCTGCTTTAAATGGGCAAAATTATAATTGTGGTAGTTTTTAGGCTCAAGAAACAAAGTATAGGCAAGTTTGCCTTCTTTTATAGATGGGCTAACCAGCTTAAAAATAAAATCATAGTGAGTTAAACGGTTGAAAATTTCCTGAATATGTTCCTCACAAACTTTTTCTCCAACCATATCAACAATGGCTGTTTCACGACCAATAAACTTAAGAGATGGAATTCTCCCTATAAAATCAGTCACCTCTACCGTATCGTGTAATTTGTATCGATATAGCCCGCCATCTGTTGTTAAAATAACTGTATATCTTTTGTTTCTTACAATTTCCCATAATGGATAGATTTTTTTGTTTTCAATATCTTGAAATTCAAAAAAATGGGAACGATAAGCAACTGGTTTTAATTGTTTTGTAAACCATGGAATTGTTACTATTCCTTCAGTTGAGATAAGCCCTTTTTCCTCGATTTTGACTTTTGGAAACAAGCCCTTTAATTTATAAGCAAATGTGGCTGAACTGCCATCTGTCCAGCAACTTATAATTTTGAGTTTTGGCCAAATTTTTTGCCAGTTATTTTTATCTGAAATATTTATTGCAGACAGCTCCTTAGCTCTTTTCGGGTTTGGTTTGAGCTTGGAAAATAGTAGTTTACGGATTACAGGATCAATCTTAATTTTGTGGCTTATGGTTCCTTGCGCAATGTCTTTTATAATTTGATCATAATAAAATAACAGTTTTTCTAGCTTTACTATAAGAAAAGTCGGGCTCCAAATTGATATCAAAGACAAGTCCTTCGCACAAATCATAAAAAGCAAGGTAAGATATTCATGCGCAATAGGATCGCTAATTTTTTGCAGCATAACGGGAGTTGCAAAAAGCTTTTGTATGAAGTATTTCTTGACAGCTCCAAAATATGAAGAATCTTCAGTAAACCCGACAGATATTTTTTCGCTTTTAGCATTTGAAGCTTTTGTTATAGGACTCATTGACCAATACTGTTGACCTGTTAAAATAGCTGGACATCTCAAATATGAATTAAACAGCCAGACATTAAGTCCTTTTTGAAATCGGTTTTTTATTTTTTTGTTAAATGGAATAAGTTTGCTTCCTTGTGTTGTTCCGCTTGTTGGTATTAACGTTTGAATTGGGTTTGAAGTTAAAACAAAACCATCTCCTTGACGTATTTTAGAAATGTATTCGAAATAATCCTGGTATTCCGTTAAAGGGAGCATTGTAAATTCTTTATATGACTTTATTTTACTGAAATTGTATTTTTGCCCATAAATTGTTTTGGTGTTTGTGCTTAAGATGTTTTTTAATAATTTCTGTTGGACTTGTTTTGCTGATCTGCTAAATAAAAAAAACAGGCTCCATTCATATAGACAGGAGAGTAAGATAATAATATTTACAAAGAAATAATAAACAGCCATGTTACTTATCTATGCTGACGGGATATTTTTTTATGTATCTATAAAATAATCGATTAATAATATTTTCTTTTTCGATACTTGTTAGACAAACTAATTCATCACCTTTGTGATAGTTGGGATTGCGTCTTAAAAAGTAGCAAACATTGGGATCCTTTTTCTTGCCCGGAGGGACAACTGCCATCTCCGGCCTTAAAAAATCATTTTTATCATTGGACAAAACCAATCCTTTCTGAGAATCGTATCTATCACCAAATTTTTTTGTGCATATACTATTCATTAAAATACTAATTTCTTTTGGTGTTTCTATGTTATAAGCCGGATAGTATTGTTTGAAATATAGAGGCAGAAAGCGGTATGTTCTGTATCCTTTGGTAATTAATAGCCAGTATTTTTTATGATCTGGAAATAGTTGGCTTATGTATTCTATAAAATTAGAAAATCCTATGACTAAAGCATTTGTATTCCAATATTCTTTCGAAACCAATGTATCCCCGCTAAATAGAACCAGAACGGGAAGAGATAAAATCTTATCAAAAATAAGTTGAATGGTTGAGTATCCTACAATTTTATTGTAAATATCTTGGATAATAATGCACCATTGTTTTTCCGTAAAATCTTTATTGAACTTTTCGAATGTAGTATTGTCAAAATATTGCAAATGGAGAGCAAATATCTCATCTTTTTTTTGAAATGATATATTTGCACATTTTTTTATGGTTATTATTGTTTTATTATTGGTCATTAGCGTCTCCAAAAGGCAAAAAATGCCTGCTATCTGTCTCTCGGTTAGCAAATAAATTGTTAGCAAAATAAATGAAAAGGAAAATTATATCTTGCCAGTAAACCCTAAAATTAAAACTTCTTTTAATAATTGATGCTAAACTGAAAAACTTGTAACGGTATTTATAACATAATTGTTCAAGTTTTTCTGGAGTAAGATTTTTTGGTTTAAAATAGATATTGCCAAAATAGCAACCGGAATCAAGCCACCATTTATTAAACAATAATTTGCCTTCTCTCTTTAATTTTTCATAAAGGCTTGTTCCGGGGAAGGGGACCAAGTGATTAAAAGCGGCATAAAAAAGTTTGTTTTTTAAAGCGAAATCATATGCTTTCTTAAAAGAATCGGGAGTGTCATTATATCCGAATATAAAAGTTCCGTAGATCGCCATTTTGTGCTTATGAAATTGGGCTACAACTTTTTCATAACCGTTTTGGACATTATTGACATGTTTTCCCATTACTTCCAAATTTTCTTTATTTAATGATTCAAACCCAATTAATACTCCGCGACAGCCGCTTTTTTTCATCAGGGCAAGTAGTTGGTCATCATTGTGGATATGCATTGACGCTTGACTTATCCAATTGATTTTCAATGGAATTAGCCTCTTAAACAGTTCAAAAGCAAAATTTCTATCATTGACTATGTTATCGTCCACAAAAAAAATCCTTTTTGCCCTGGTGCGTTTTATTTCATCAATAATATTATCAATTGGCCGAGTTGAGTAGGTACGTTTGTAAAAAGCATTTATTGAACAGAACTCACAATTAAACTTGCATCCTCGTCCTGTTTCAATCAGGGTGACAGGGAAATACTTTTTATCCTTAAATAAACTTCGGTCAGGAAAAATATTGTTTAAACTCGTTTTTGTAGAGGATTTATAAAATTTCTTAAGTTGTTTATTTTTAAAATCATTTAACAGTATTTCCCATATTTGTTCAGCTTCTCCAATGACTATGGCATCTACATGTTCTGCCGCCTCTTCCGGCATAAGAGTGGGATGATATCCTCCCATTACAACAGGCACATTTCTTTGTTTATATTTTGCAGCAATTTGATAGGCTCTTTTAGCCGTATAAGTTTCAGCATTAATTGCTACAAGATCTGTCGATTCATCATAAGGTATCTCTTCAAGCCGATCATCATAAAATTTCTTTTCTATTTCAGGTGGGGTTAAAGAAGATAAAATTGCAAGTCCTAATGGCTCCATTATCCATGAACGGACATAACTTTCTGATTTTTTTTTGCCTACAGCTGGCATAATAAATGTGATTTTCATGTTTTCCAATCATTTTCCATATAAGCTGAATTAAAACGATGATGTCCCCTTGCATAAAATCTATATCCTAAATTTGCCAGTAAAGTATATTCCAAAAAGGCCCTTGAACAGGACAATCTTTTTAAAATATTTTTTAAGGAATAAGCATTTTCCCAACACCATAGATGGCCGTTTTCAAGCTCTTCAACTGCCATCCCCTTCGGCTTGAATACCACATGTTGGGCATCATAAAGAGTCCAGTTTTCCGTAAGAATCCTAGCTTCTTTTTTTAATCTGTTGAAAAAAGGGGTTCCCGGGAATGGAGTGCATATAGTAAAACGAGGAAGATCAATGTTGGCTTTGTATACAAAGTCCATGGTTCTTTTAAAACAATCTTTGTTATCTGTTTCCAAGCCATGCACAAAACAGCCCATTATAGCAATACCTCGCGAATGAAGTTCTTTAACCAGTTTATAATATTTATCTACACTATTAAACCCCTTGCCCATGGCAACATTGCTGTCTTGTGATAATGTTTCAAAGCCGATCAGCAAACCGAAGCATCCGCTTTCTGCCATTGCGTCTAGTAACTCCTTATTATCGACGATGCGCGTTGTCGCTAAACCTCCCCATCGTTTTTTTAATGGTTTGAGCGCTTTATAGAGGTTTATTGAATATAAGGGATTTTCAACAGGGCTTGGGTCAAGAAATGTAATATACTTCCCCTTCATGTGAGATACTTCATAAACAACATCTGCGATTGGGCGATGTTCGTATTTCCCCTTGCAAATAACCGGCGTAACGCAAAATTCACAATTATTAGGGCAGCCAAATACGGCTTGAGTACTGTTTAATGTAATAAATGGTTTGTTGGAAAAGCATTTTTTGTCAGGAGATGGTACTTTTGAAAAGTCAATTTTCTGGGGGGGATAATAAAAATCCTTTAATTCCCCTTTTATAAAATCCTTTAGTAATTGTGGCCATGTTTCATAGGCATGTCCTACCACTACCGAATCTACATGCTCTTTTGCTTCTTGGGGCATAAGTGTAGCATGCGGTCCCCCCATTACAACAGTAATACCATTGGAACGGAAGTAATCAGCATAGGAATAAGCCCGTTTTGATACTCCAGTAATGCCGGTTAATCCAACGATATCCGCAATTATTGATTCCTTCTTGATTATTTCAACGCTTTCATCGAGAATTTCGACTGTCGCATTAATTTCCTCTGGAATCAAAGAGGATAATGTAACTAAATTCATGGGGGCATATCTTAAAAAAAATGAAAATACACCTGTTCTATAACGATATAATCCCGTTCGCGGAGAGATAAGGGTGATTTTTATTGATTTATTTTTTGTCATTATCAGGTTTGAGCGTTATTATCAATATTCCACACTTTTATTATATCGATCAAAAAGAAAGTGTCAAGAAAATTGAATTTATTAAAATCTTCTTGCACACATTTTTGTACAGTGCTATAATTAATCAAAAGCTATAGTACTTAATTATAGAAGTGGGATTTTCGCCCACTTTTCGTTTTAAATGGAGGTTTTTGTTGTGAAAATAACAAATTTTAAAGCTATGCTGGTTGAAATTGAGGAGAGTAGGGGTATTACTGAAGAGAGCTTAATCAATGCAATAAAAGATGCTTTATTGTCCGCATATAAGAAACGATTTCCTTTAGCTGAGCACTTGGAAACAAAAATAGATGATGATGGAGAGGCTAGGATATACAGGGGTAGGATTGTAGTTGAGGAAGTTGTAAATGAAGATTTGGAAATTTCTCTTAAAGAAGCCAAAAAAAACATGAAGGGCGCTAATCTTGGTGATATAATTCAGTTTGATGTAACCCCTAAGGATTTTGGGCGTATGGCTGCGCAAACGGCCAAACAGGTTATTATTCAAAGAATTCGTGAGGCGGAAAAAGAGGGTGTTTACGAGGAATATATTGGTAAGGTAGGAACTATAGTAAATGGTACGATACAAAATAAGGAGCCTGGTGGTTATTTAATTAATTTGGGACGCGCTGAGACTTTTCTTACTTTTTCTGAGAGTATACCTTCTGAAAATTTCAGGCCTAAGGATAGGGTTAAGGTATTGATTGTAGATGTAAAGAAGACCCCAAAAGGTCCTGTTATAGTAGTTAGCAGATCACATCCTGATATTATTAGAAAATTATTTGAATCAGAGATACCTGAAATAACTCAAGGGATCCTTGAGATAAAAGCTATAGCGCGTGAGGCGGGAAAAAGAACTAAGGTTGCGGTCTTGTCTAATGATGAAAATGTTGGGGCGGTTGGCACCTGTGTTGGCCCGATGGGCTCTAGAATTCAAAATATTACAAAAGAGTTGGACACGGAAAGGGTTGATATTATAGAATGGTCTAAGGATGATTCGGCTTTTATCTCCAATGCTCTTTCACCCGCAAAAGTTTCTGATGTCAAAATCAATAAAGAGGATAGAAGCGCAAAGGTTATCCTTCCTGAAAAAGAATTATCTTTGGCAATAGGAAAAGAAGGCCAAAATGTGAGATTGGCTGCAAAGCTTACAGGTTATAAGATAGACATAGTTTCCGACGAAAAAAAAGAGGAAGAGAAAAAGAAGGTTGATAATAAACCGGAAAAAAAAGAGAAGGAATAATAAGTGAAAAAAATAAAAGTTGGAGCATTAGCTAAAGAATTTGGAAAGACAACAAAAGAAGTTTTGTTAATTTTAAAAGATATGGGGATTGATGCAAAAACCGCGGCTTCATCCATTGACGAGGAAGCTGTAAAAGTTATTAGAGAATTATTAACCCCTTCTGGAAAAAAGGAAGCTCTTCCCATAAAAGAAGAAATTAAAGAGAAAATTGTTGAGCATAAGGAAGACCAAGTTAAAAAAGAGGTTCTTAAAGAGGAAGTTGTAACGATAGAAAAAGCAGAAGAACCTAGTGTTGATGAAGAAAAAAATCAAGAGAGAGAGGTAACCTCTCAATTTAAAACCTCAATTAAAATTCCCTTTGACGGCATTATATTAAAAGATTTTGCGGAAAAGTTAAAGCTTAAATCTTCTGATATTATTAAAGAATTGATGATCAAAGGGGTATTGGTAACATTAAACCAGAAAATTTCTTCTGATATTGCAGTTGAACTTGGAGCCAAGTTTTCTTGTAATGTGGAAGTTGAAATTCCTATTTCAGAAGCAAAAAAGGGGATAGAATCAGAGATATTGGAAGAAGATTTGAATAAACTTCAGAATAGACCTCCTGTAGTTACAATCATGGGGCATGTTGATCACGGAAAAACAAAACTTTTGGATGCAATTCGTTCCACGAAAGTTGCAGAATCAGAAGCAGGGGGTATTACTCAACATATAGGGGCCTATCAGGTTGTGGTAAATAATAGAAAGATAACTTTTTTAGATACTCCCGGACATGAGGCATTTACTGCTCTTCGTGCAAGGGGAGCAAAGGTTACAGATATAGCTGTTTTGGTTGTTGCTGCAGATGATGGAGTTATGCCTCAAACCATAGAGGCGATAGATCATGCCAGGGCGGCAGGAGTTCCTATAATTGTTGCAATAAATAAAATAGATAAGCCTGGAGTGAATCAGGATAAAGTAAAACAACAGCTTTCTGAGCATGGGTTGCAACCTGAGGATTGGGGAGGGAGTACAGTTACGGTTCCAATTTCCGCAAAAGAAAAAACAGGTATAGATGATTTATTGGAAATGATTATTCTTGTAGCTGATATGCAAGAACTTAAAGCCAATCCTGAAGGAAAAGCAATTGGTATTGTGGTTGAAGCCAAGCTGGAAAAAGGGAGGGGGCCTGTTGCTTCTGTTCTTATTAAGAAAGGGAAGATAAAAATAGGAGATTTTTTTGTAATTGGTTCAACCTATGGAAAGGTGAGAGCTCTTATTTCTGATACTGGAAAGAGGATTACAAGCGCGGGACCTTCTACTCCTGTAGAAGTTTTGGGCTCATCTGTTGTTCCTTCTCCAGGAGATATATTGCATGTTACAGATAGTGATAAAGAAGCAAAAATGATGGCGGAAAAGAATAAATTATCTAAAGGAGTTATTGCTGCGCGTCATCACCATACCTTAGAGGACTTTTCAAAAGAAGTTGAAGAGGGTGAAGTGAGAGATCTTAACCTTATTGTAAAAGCTGATGTACAGGGTTCACTTGAAGCATTGCTGGCATCATTAAAAGATATATACGTTTCTGATCGTAGAGTAAGAATTGTTCATGCCGCAGTTGGAAATATCCTTGAATCTGATGTCTTGCTGGCGGAGGCTTCAAATGCCTTTGTTATAGGATTTAGCGTTACTATTTCTCCTCGCGCGCGCGAAATTTCAGAAGAAGAGGGCGTAGATATAAAAATATATGATGTTATTTACAAACTTTTAGACGATGTCAAAAAAGCTATGGAAGGAATGTTGAAGCCTGAATATGAAGAGGTTAAAACAGGGAGCGCCGAAGTTAGGCAGACTTTTAGATTTTCAAAAGTTGGCGCTATAGCAGGATGTTTTGTAAAATCCGGAAAAATGGTGAGAGGCCATGGTTTGAGGATTTTCCGCAATGGCGAAAAAATTTATGAGGGAAAGCTTGAATCTTTGAAAAGATTCAAAGAAGATATTAAAGAGGTAAGTGAAGGCTATGAATGTGGCATCGCTATTGTAGGATATCAGGATTTTGAGCCTGGCGATATTATAGAAACTTTTGAAATTAGGGAGAAGTCTAAAAAGTGAGTCGAATTGAAAGAGTTGCGGAACTTATCAAAAAAGAGGTTAGCTCGATATTAAGAGAAAAAGTTTCTGATCCAAGAATTGGTTTTGTAAGTCTCACAGATGTGGAAATTTTACCCGACTTGAAAATCGCCAAAATATTTTTTAGTGTTTTAGGAGATGAAAAAGCTAAAAAAGATTCTCTGGCAGGCTTAAAAAGCGCGACCTCTTATATTAGATGCGAACTTGGTCATGTTCTTAAACTTAAATTTGTTCCTGAAATATTATTTGTTTATGATAAAAGTTTGGAGCGAGGCAGCAGGGTTTTATCTTTAATGAATAAAGTAAAGGATCAAAAAGAATTATGAAAAAAACTTTTCAAGCGATGAAAAGTATTATCTCCCAGTCAAAAAGTGTAATAATTGTCTGTCATGTCGACCCTGATGGTGATACTCTAGGGAGTATGCTTGCTATGGGGAGAATTTTAGGTGATATGGGATTGGATGTTTTAATGTATTCTCCCGATGGGGTTCCTCCTTCTTATTTGTTTATGCCTGGATCTGAAAATATTATGACGCATGCCCCTAAAAAGGAATTCGATTTGATGGTAACAGTTGACGCTTCCGGAATTGACCGAATCGGACAATCAAAAATTATAGCCCATAAAATTTTAAACATAGACCATCACCCTGATAATACAAACTTTGGCGATGTTAACTGTGTTGAGCAGCTTTCTTCTACCGCTGAAATTGTTTATAAAATAGCAAAAGAATTTTTTATTAAAATAACTCCTCAAATAGCAATTCCTCTTTATGTTGGAATTATGACTGATACGGGCAGCTTTAGGTTCCCCAATACAAAACCTACAACTTTTCTTGTTGCCAAGGAACTTGTAGAAAACGGCGCTAATCCTTCTTATCTTGCTGATAATATTTATAATACAAAAACCATTGAAGCTATAAGAGTATGCAATGCTGCTTTTTCGCGTTTAAAGCATACCGATGACAGAAAAGTTGTATGGACAAATATTACAAGGGAAATGATAATTGATTCCGGAGCAAAGGCAGATGATTTCACGGGAATAATTGATCATTTAAGAACCATAAAGGGAATAGAGGTAGCTCTTCTTTTTAGGGAAGATAAAAACGGAAAGATAAAAGTAAATTTTAGGTCAAAAGGAAAGGTCAATGTTTCTGAAATTGCGCATGAATGTGGTGGGGGTGGGCATATTTTGGCTGCGGGGTGTGAACTTGACATGTCTATGGAAGAAGCTCAGACTAAAGTCCTTAATTTAGTAAAAAGTGCATTAGAAAAATAACTAGTTATGCTTATAAATAGTACTTTTCTGATTGCTGGAGACTAAACATATGGATGGAATAATATTAGTCAACAAACCGCCAGATTGGACTTCTTTTGATGTTTGCGCAAAACTAAGAAATATTTCAAAAACCGCAAAAGTTGGGCACTCGGGGACTCTCGATCCATTTGCAACAGGGGTGCTGCCTGTCTTTTTTGGAAAAGCTACAAAGTTTATTAAATATTTTCTTGAGGGAGATAAGGGATATACTGCAGAGATGACGTTGGGGGTTGTGACCAATACCCTCGACTTAACGGGAACTCCAATATCTCTTCCTGCTAGTGGTCAGGCACGACAATTACCTTGCCTGTCGCCCCATACCTCAATGACCAACGTAATAGAAGAAATATTAAAAAAATACACAGGCAAAATAAAACAAAAGCCTCCCATGTTTTCGGCAAAAAAAGTTAATGGCAAAAAATTGTATGAACTTGCTCGAAAGGGGATCGAAATAGAAAGGGATGAGAAAGAAGTAACCATCTATTCATTAAAACTTTTAGAAATGATAGCGCCTGATAAAATAGTTTTTGAGGTAATATGTTCTAAGGGGACATATATTAGAGTTTTAGCTTCTGATATAGGGGATGATTTGGGGTGTGGAGCACATCTGTCAAAGCTTGAGAGATTCTATAGTCATCCCTTTGATATCTCTCAGACTTTAACTATAAAACATTTAGTTGATTTGGCCAAAATAGGAAAATTGGAATCTGTTTTGTTTTCTCCCGAGGACTTTGGAAAGATTATTCATGATAGAACCGCTCAAGGCTGATTTGTCGACTAGCTAATCGGTGTTTATTTCAAAAGTTATAACAGATTTATTGCTATCTTCCGGATTGGTAAGATTTAATAACTTTCTTAGTTTGTTTTTTATTTCATTTGGCACAAAATCAGACTCTAATGCAGCCTCAACATTTCTTCTGTTAAGCATTATTTCTTCACCATTAAAAACAAGACATCCCCAATTCATATAATCTATTGAGTCCTTCCATGCGTCAGTTAAGAGTTTATAAGCTTTTTGTTTTTTGCCTATGGTTTTTAAATAAGCATCTCTCAACCTTTTTTTGCGAGATTCCCTCAATAAGTTAAGTCTTCTCTCTATTTTTCCCAGGTTAACATTTCGTCTAGTAACTTTGCCGTTTTTATCCTGCCTGAAAAATATGTTCATAATAAAAGCAATATCTTGGTTGGTATAAAAGACTTCACCCCGATTAGGAAATCGGGGTTCACTTTCTTGCGTATTATCATTGTCCGAAAAAAATATTTCATGTTTTGGTAAAAGTTTTTCCACTCCTTCACGTATATTTCTGAAAGACACTCCTTCACGTGCTGACTGCATCAAAAAATTAAAAATGTTCATAAAGACAAGCTCTTCTTCTTTAATAGCGCCTTCCATAATTTTCAAGTCGAAGTTGATGCTTTCAGATAATGTTTGTAAAGATTGAGGGTCAAACCCCGCCTTGAACTTAAATTCTATCTTTTCTGCATCTTCTGCGACAGGCTCAGCAAATGTTTTGATAAGATCATAAAGCCTCATTTCTCTTTTGTCCCCTGGTTGTAATTTTCTTACGAAAAAAGAACTTCTAAATATATCGGATATACTTTCCCTGCTGACTGCTAAATTCCTTAAGGAATCAGACATTGTTATTTCCACCTTATTATTGAATCCTGGGAATAGTTCAATTCTTAAAGGATAAGATGCTTCATCCGCTGAATATTCATATTTTTTTATATTACCTTTTAAATCAGTTACTTTTATTACGACAGAAGATTCAGGCTCAATCCCTTTAAGATAAATAGTTGCTTTGTTGGTTCCGGGGATTTTAACAAACATTCCGTAAAAAGTTTTGGGCTCGTATTTCCCAATAGTTGGATTATATTCTATAAACTGGGAAGAAGTTTGTTTGAAACCTTTTGATAAATACAGTTTGTGGCGCGGCAGTGAAAAATGTCCCAACTGTAAAATGTGAAACCCATAGTCATGCTCTTCAAAAAAGTATACATCAAATAAGCCTAAATTATTTTCTTTTGGAATCAACTTTCCCACTATAACGCCATCTGAATTGTACAAATCATATTTTCTGTTATATCTTGGGTCATCTGTGGGCATGTAAGCTTCTTTGCAAATTGTACTTCCATAAGAAAGAGATTGTATATTTGTTTGGGCAAACAGTCCCTCTAAACTGTGGGGATAATAAGCAGAAGAAACTGCGTAGAACCCTTCGCCATTAATTTCAAAATTGAAAGCCGAGTGAAAAAATCTTTCAGAAGAAAATGTTTTTAAATCCATAATAAGGTCAGAAGCTTCATACAAAGCAGATGAATTGTTATTTACTACATCAGGGGAAGCCCCTTTTGAAGCATCTGAAAATTGATATAAGGATGAACCCCGATTATTTATGTCCAAAGTAGTTTTACGGGATAAAGACTCTCTTTTTAATTCATCAACAGCGCTTACAGTCTTTTTGTCCTCATGGATTTTTTTTTCAACATCAGCTATTATTCCTCGCATCTCTTCTGTTTTTGGGACTCCTTTGCAGATAAAAACCATTTCCCCGTTTAAAAAGAGAGCAGTTGAAAACCGGTTTTTTGCGCCGTATTTTCTGCTTTCGGGCCATAGATTATTTAATGTTGTCATGTTAAATATGGCAAAATCGAGGAGCCTGCTATCATTTAATGATTTTATAGTCTCTCCCATATCTCTGTAAATCAAATATGCTTGTAAATCGGCATCTATTTGTTGATTATTGGGGACGTCTAACGCAGGTTCGTAAAAGGCATTTTCATCATAAAATATAATGACTAAAGGCTTATTCCCATTGCTTGAAATAATTGATTCTATCTCAGCTCTTTCTGCATATTTACTTATATAAGAGGTTTTTCTGGAAATCTCTTTATAGAGATGTTTGTACATCAACTCTTTTTGATATAAGGCTCTCTTTAGTTTTTCTTTTTCGTCCCTAAGCAGCCTTTTTATCACGCGTCTTGATTTCCTTGTCTTTGCATTGTTTTTTTGTTCAGATAAAGATTGTATTGTGTTTTTTAATTCCAAAAAATCCGGCACATGATCTGTTTGCATGAAAAACGTAGAATATAAACTGTTTATTGACATCTATTTCTCCTTAAAAAGTATTATGTATGTTTTTTTGTCGAACAAACTCTCGCTTCGATTTCAATTTATTTTCCAGTGTTTTGTTTTTATTTCAAAGGCACTACAGGTATGATTTTTTTGAAGATTTTTTGTCATCTGCAAGAATAAACCATTGATAGAAGATTTTTCATGTAATACAATATAACCAAAATGAGCAAGGAAAAAGTACATATGGAGATTAATGAGCTTCGCAAAGAGATTAGACGTCATGAGCATTTATACTATGTCTTAGACAAACCCGAAATTTCTGATTATGAATATGATAAGCTTTTTAGAAAGCTTATAGAGCTTGAGAACAAATATCCGGAATTTATTACAGATGATTCACCGACCCGTAGGGTAGGGGGAACACCTCTTTCATCTTTTAGCTCTGTTACTCATAAAGTTTCGCTTTTATCCCTTGATAATGCAATGGATGAAGAAGAATTCCTTGAGTTTGACAAGAGGGTTAGGGAAGGAATAAAAAAAGATAAAATCGAGTATGTTTGTGAACTTAAAATTGACGGGTTAGCTGTAACTTTGACTTATAAAAAAGGGGTTTTTGTTGAGGGATCAACTCGGGGGGATGGGGTACATGGGGAAAATATTACTCAAAACCTAAGAACAATAAAAAGCATACCTTTAATTCTAAATGAGCCAATAGACATTGAAGTCAGGGGAGAAGTTTATTTGCCTTACGATGATTTTGTTAAATTAAATGAAAAGCGTGAAACAGAAGATGAACCTAAGTTTGCAAACCCTCGAAATGCCGCGGCAGGATCTCTGCGACAGTTAGATTCAAAAATTACAGCCTCCCGTCCGCTTGATATATTTTGTTACTATGCAATTATCCCGCATTCAAAATTTAAAACACATTATGAAAACCTGGAATATATAAAAAAATTAGGATTTAAAGTCAATCGAAATATAAAAATTTGTGAGGGGATAAAAGAGGTTGAAAAATATATTAAATATTGGAATGAGGCGCGTGAGAGATTAAATTATGAAATAGACGGTATAGTTATAAAAGTTAATAACCTTAATGATCAGCAGACTTTGGGTTTGACCTCTCGCGCCCCAAGGTGGGCTATAGCTTTTAAATATCCTCCTATGCAGGCTGAAACTGTGATCGAAGATATTAAAGTTCAAGTTGGGCGGACGGGAGCTATAACTCCCGTTGCGCATTTAAAGGCTGTTCATTTGGCGGGAGTTACAGTTAAAAGAGCTACTCTTCATAATGAAGATGAAATAAGACGTAAGGGGATAAAAATAGGAGATCATGTTGTTGTTCAGAGAGCGGGAGAGGTTATTCCTGAAGTTGTAAAAGTTATAAAAGAGAAAAGAACGGGAAAAGAAAAAGAGTTTAATATGCCAAAGAGGTGTCCTGTTTGTAGCTACGAGCTTTATAGGCCTGAGGGTGAATCTATCTTAAGATGCATAAATGCTTCTTGTCCTACCCAGGTTAAAGAGAGGATCATACATTTTGCGACAAGAGAAGCCATGGATATAGAACATGTCGGGCCTGCTGTTGTTGAACAACTTGTTGAAAATAAATTTATTAAAAATATTGCCGATTTGTATTCTTTAAGAAAAGATGATTTGTTAAAACTTGAAAGATTTGCGGATAAATCGGCTCAAAATATTATTGATTCAATTCAAAGAAGCAAAAAAGTGCCCCACTATAGGGTTTTATACGGTTTGGGCATAAGGATGGTAGGCCGTCATGTTGCATCTTTAATAGCGCGACATTATGATTCTTTGGATGATTTGTTTGATGTTAAAGAAGAAGCCCTGGAAAAAATTGAGGGAGTTGGACCTAAGGTTGCAAAATCTGTGAAGCATTTTTTTTCCCAAAAGGATAACCGTCACCTGGTTGAGAAGCTTAAAAAGTCCGGGGTTAATATAATCGCGGAAAAAAAATCTGGCCCACAACCATTTAAGGGGAAGACTTTTGTTTTTACAGGAGGGCTTGAGTCTATGACTAGGCCTGATGCCGAGGAATTAGTTCGCAAAATGGGAGGGCACCCTTCATCTTCTGTTTCTAAAAATACTGATTATGTAGTTGCAGGGGTTGACCCCGGCTCTAAACATGATAAAGCAAAAAAACTTGGCGTTAAGATTTTATCGGAAAAAGAGTTTAAAGATATCTTAACGAAGGGATAAGCACGGTACCTCCACGCGTAATTTTAAGGTTTTCGCAACAGTCCCATTTTTATAAAGAACCTTGCAATTCTAGCTGGTTTTGTTCGATGTAAAACCATGAAGACAGAGCTAGTACTGATAAGGAAATAAGGAGGAAATTAAAATGAATTTCTTTAGGACTGTTGAAAAAAGGGTGTATGCTAGTCCAAAGATAAATAGAGCGCTTGACAGGGTAGGGCCCTTTATCAAAAAAACACCTGTAGATAGATTGTTATTTGCTTTGAGAGGATATGGATATAGAACAGGTTTAGCAAGAGAAATTTCGAAATTACAAAGAGAGTTTGGACTCAACCCTTCTTTCTCAATGGTTATAAAACATTTGTATCATGTGGAAGGCTTGCCTACTCGTGAAGACATGATTTTTTATCTCGATTTAATAAATGATATTTCAAGGGATCGTACATCAGGATTTGAAACTCATCTTCCTTTAAAAATATGTGATTCTTTAATTTTTGAAGCTGTAAAGGTTGCTGTTGTGTTTATAAGGTATGGTATTCCCAGAAAAAATACTGTAGAGATCTTAAACTCTATTTGTATGAGAGAGCAGGCTCACAGGGATGTTGAAAACGATAGAAGGCTGCCATATGGCTCAAGTTTTGGAATTATGCCAGATGTTTTGAGCAATTCCAAGTTTAAAGGTCATTTTGCAGGGAATCTTAGAAAGATTAAAAAGTATCGTTCCCTGGAAAAAGAGTATGAAAAGTCACGAAATATTTTTGAACTTTTAAGATTTTCTGTTGACGCTGCGCGCAATAATGATTATACTCCCGATGAATTTGCTGAATTAGTTAAAAGATTACTCCATTTTGATAATAGCGGAGAAGGATTATATTTTATTCCCTTGCCTGCGCTTTTGAAGGCAAAGATTCCTGCTCCTAAGATTGTTGCGTTTCTTTATAATTTGGATAGAGGATCGTATATTCATCATAAGGAGTGGATTCCCACTGTTAAAGGTTTAGATTTATTGGTTCCAAATGTTTTTTCTTATTGGGGTGATCTTAATGCTTGTGTTGTATTTGGAGGTATAAGGCCTTTACAATTAGCCACTCGAAGAAGCTCTTTTCGTATTGATACTCTACGCCAAAGCAAGGAAAAACTTGCGAAAGAGGCTGCTTTTAGATTGTTGCCCTTGGTTTTAGAAAGGGAACAGGATTTGAGATGTATTATTATCGGTTTTACTATAGTTACTTTAAAATATTTTATTGATCCTATGGAAGGATTTTTGTTGTTGGAGGATGATTTAGCTCAAAATAGGGCATCTTCTTTTGAAGAGCTTGTTAACAATTTAGAGGAAGGAGTTGTTTTTCCTACAGGATATAATTATGGTGATCTGGAAGGTCTTTTTGAAAGCCAATTCTTTAAAAAACCTAGAAGGCCTGAAGAGTTTTTAACAATTACCGAAATTCTAGATAAATTAAATCGTTCAAAGTAACTATCTGTTTTTCTGCTTTTTAACTTTAATAAGTAAAGGCTTCAGATGTTCCGGTATCCATATACAAAGTCCCGCCAGTTGATGTAAATTCGATAGTGCCTATCTGTGTCCCTGCGCTATTTTTTAATGTCCCTGTGCCTGTGCCGCCGGGAAGCATTACAGTAGAAACAATATTACCGTCAGGAGAAGTAGTTCCAGTAATCGTTATTGATGTAAGATCTGGTCCATTTCCTGTGTCTTCAAGTAGCATTGTAGCAGTTGCAAGCATTGTTCCTTCAGGGATTATAAGTGTTGATGTACCTGAATAACTTCCTGATTTAGGCGCCCCATAGCCATCTTCACTTGCGGTCATTGTTATTGATATTTCACCTGATGGTGTGCCGCTAAATACAAGTTTGCATTCCATAGAACCTATCAAATCATTAGAGTCTGCAAGAGGATAAGTAAGCGTTGCACCTGCCGGCCAACTAGGCATTGATGCTTCATATCCTTGCTGAACCATTCCATACATAAAAGCCCATCCCATGTATTCTGCCATTGTCCTTACTTGCTGCTTAAAGCAGGTTGAATCATCATAAGCTTCAGGAGATCCTCCGAGGGCATTCCAAATACTTATAAATTGTTGAACGCCTGCATCAAGCCCTGCTGGACTTTGTCCCGAAGTTTGCATAAAATCGCTTACTTCAACTGTTCCAAGCACTGCAATCTTTTTCCCCGTAAGCAAAGCTTCTGCGACTAAATCCCCACCTCTTGTTTTCATCCGCATGTAAGGAGTCATTCCAGAACCAACAGCTTTAGATCCCATAGGTATAAATCCCGTATCTTTTGCATCGCCTGTAATTAAATCTTCGGTAAAAAACTCATTTTATTTATTTTGTCAATGCTACATGTTGTAACCGCCATCATTTTATTTGTATCTCCATATAGTGTATAATTTGACTATATGTTTGATTTAATTAATACAATAAAATTATATTTTACTACTAATGGGCTGGAAATATTGGTAGCTATATTTATTCTTGTTTTTGGCGTTTGGTTTGCTCGCTTAGTTTCCAATATTGCACAAAAAGCCATGCTAAAATCAAAAACAAATAAGACACTAGTTGTTTTTATTGGCAACCTTATTTATTATGTCATAATTATTTTTGTGATTTTATCTTTTCTGGAAAAATTAGGGATTAAAACAACGTCTTTTATTGCTCTAATTGGTGCCGCTGGTTTGGCAATGGCTTTAGCGCTTCAAGGAGCACTGGCTAATTTTGCAGCTGGTTTGATGATAATAATATCTCAGCCTTTTGAGCTTGGAGACAATGTTGAAATTGGAGATATTAATGACACTGTCAAAATAATAGGTAAAGTTGAAGAAATTAAAATATTTTCTACCACCTTAATAACTTCTGATAATAAGCGTAAAATCATACCTAACTCTAAGATAATTTCAGGGATTATTACTATTGCGCCGCCTGAAGGAACTGTTATTTAAATAATTTTAATAGTTTTTTGTATTGAATTTTGGCCTTTCATAATTTTTATTTTATTTTTTTTGACATTATATTCTTCCGCCAAAAGATCCAGCATTATTTCATTTATTTGATTATTCAGCTCCGATGCGGCAACATAAAGCCTGTTCCCCTTTAATTCATTGTGGTCTGCGTTAAGAACGACTCTAATTTCAAGCAATATTTCTGTCATGTAAGTCTCCTTTTGTTTTTTTATATTATAAACTATTTTATAAATTTGTGTTAAGTTTTAACAAATTTTCTCACATACCAACTTCAACTGAACTTCTCAATATTGTGTTAT
>MEUA01000015.1 GCA_001771505.1 candidate division WOR-1 bacterium RIFOXYB2_FULL_36_35 | reverse complement strand
TGATATTGCAATTAATAATAAAAATAATATCTCAATAAAAGGATCAACACAACCAAACACGGAATCAAACAATCCTTATGGTCCAAGAATAGAAATCGTAAGAAATTCGTTTTATTCTCCATATTCAGCTTTCAACTTAAGCTCTTCCTCAAATTGCACAATTGAGGGGTTTGCGATAGGCGGGTTTTATAACTCAAACATAGCAGGAGCCCCAGCGGCAATAAAAATAACAGGCGGTGGTTATAACCATATCTATGGTTGTTATTTAGGGGTGACTGCTTCAGGAGAAGGGACTCTTCAATCTTATGTTTCCACATCTTATAAATCAAATTACTATGGCCTTTATATTTCTCAATCAATCTACAACACCATAGGAGGAGATACTGTATCACAAAGGAATATAATTTCAGGAAACCAGAATTCAGGCATTTTTATTACTACTAATTCAACAAGCAATGAAATAAAAGGAAATTATATCGGAACTAATTATTGGGGAGAAAAAAGTTTAAAAAATGGGTCTTCAGGTATCTCTATATCGGCAAATTCTTATTTTACTTTAATAAAAGGAAATTTGATCTCGGGAAACAGCAGTAATGGGATAAGTGTCAACTTGGTTGACACTACTTATTTATTAAATAACATCATAGGCCTTTCTGCTTCGCAAACATCTGCAATTCCAAATTCTTACGGGATATCTATTCAAGGCTCATCTACTACCGGAAGATATTGTGTAATAAAAAACAATACGGTTTCAGGAAATACTTCTTATGGTATTCAATTATATAGATGCTCAACTGTTGAAGTAAAAGGGAATTTTATCGGGACAGATTCATCAGGAAATACTCCTTTTCCAAATGGGTCTGGTCTTTATCTTAATGGAACACAATATTCTACAATTGGAGGCACCACACCTGAAGATAAAAACATAATATCAGGAAACAGTAACTTTGGAATTGTTTTAGGAGAGACAAACTGCAATAGTAATGAAGTTCTAGGCAATTACATAGGGGTAAATAAAAATGGAGATACAGCAATTCCAAATGGGAACAAAGGGATCTTTTTTAGCACTTATTTTCCAAAAAACAATATAATAAAAGGAAACATTATCTCCGGGAATTTACAGGAAGGTATTCGCGTATATCAAGCTTCATATAATATCTTTTCAGAAAATTACATAGGAACAGACAAAAACGGAACCACTGCAATACCAAACGGCATGCAAGGAATTTCTATTGCAGGGAATAACATATCACTTGGAAAGAGCAATACGATAGAAGGAAATATCATTTCAGGAAATTTACAGGAAGGCATTTATTTAAATGCAGCTCCCTCAAATTTTATTTACGGGAATTATATAGGTATAGATAAAAGCGGAAGTTTAAATTTAGCAAATGGTTATTCGGGCATATATTCCACGGGACAATTAAATATAATAGGGCCAAACAACACAATCGCATATAACGGAAGCCGCGACGGGGATTATGGAATAGCAATAGATACTGCTTTTTATAATACAATAAAAGAAAATTCCTTGTTTTCAAATTATGACAAGGGAATTGCTTTAATAAATAACGGAAATACTGGGATCGCCTATCCTATAATAACCTCTTCAAAGTATTACGCCTCTACAGGAACAACCATTGTCCAGGGAACTGCACCTGCAAATGCAACAATAGAAGTATTTTTAACAGAAGCTGTTCCCGATTTAAGCGGTCAAGGTGAAGGTAAAACATATCTTGGAAAAACAACCTCCGATGCAAATGGCAATTGGTCAATCGAGTTATCCAACCCTTCATTAAATGTAGGAAGCAACTTATGCGCAACTGCGACAAGTTCAAACGGCAATACTTCAGAATTTTCTATAAATAATGAAACAATCCTTTATACTGAACCTGGCGAAGATACAACCCCACCCTCTATTTCAATTTCAAATCCAAACAGCGCCACAAAATTAAAAGGAGGGGTTTCTTCTAATATAACATTTATTATAGAAGACGCTTCAGGCATTGAAAATGGAACAGCCGCTTTTTATTATAAAATCGGAAGTGGAGAATGGATATTAATTGCCGCAAATCAATCAGAAATCTCACCTTTTACATGGAGTAATATTCCGGCAATAACAAGCGATCAGGTAAAAGTAAAAATAGAAGCTTATGATGCCGCGCCAACCCATAATCTTGGTACAGGAGAAAGCGAAACCTTTACGATAGACTCAACAGCTCCAACTGTTTCTCTTATACAACCAAACGGAGGAGAAACATTAACATCAAATACAGTTTATTCTGTGCAATGGACAGCAGAAGATATTCAATTTACACCATCTGCAAATTTATTAATTAATCTGTACTATTCTATAGATAGAGGAACAAGTTGGACAGCTATACAAAATGGGACGGGAATTTTAAATACAGGGTCAATCCTTTGGGCTGTTCCAAATTTAGAAACAGATGAAGCTAAAGTAAAAATAGAAGCTATTGATGGTGTCGGCAATATAAACACAATTGAAAGCGGCAGTTTCACCATAAAATCGAACAATTCGCCATTAGTGCAAATTAGTTCTCCCTCCCCATTAACAAAATGGCGCGGCGGGACTAATCAAAATATAACATACAGAGCGGACGATTCTTCCGGATTAAAATTAAATTCAGCTTCCATATATTATTCAACAGGTGAAACATGGATACAAATTGCAACCAATCAGCCTGTCTTTTCGGCAACAAATACAAGTTATAGCTGGACAATTCCTATAATATCAACACTGGAAGCAAAGATACGGGTAACGGTTGAAGATATTTATGGAAATCTAGGAATAGGAGAAACACCTTCTTTTATAATAGATTCACAAGTTCCATCGATAAATATAATAACTCCAACATCACAAACCTTGTGGAAAGGGGGAGTTGCCGAAAATCACTATATAGAATGGATCTCTTCAGACAATTTTGCTTTGGCAGCAAACTCTACAAATATTTATTATTCATTAGATGGAGGAAATACTTATTTACAAATTGACTCAAATATTAGTAATACAGAAAGTTATAATTGGATTTTTGGATCAATAACCACAACCGAAGCCAGAATAAAAATTGATGTCAAAGATGAAGTTGGAAATATAGGCACAAAAGAAAGCGATAAATTTATAATCGATAGCCAACCACCAGCGGTTCCTTTTTTACGTTCACCAGAAAATAATTCTTTTACAAGAAACAATCTTACTACGTTAAGTTGGGATCCACCAATAATATGGGATGTTTCAGGGATAAAAACCTATGATATTTTTTTAAACCAGCTTTTAGTTGCAACTGTAAACGGCGATACTACAGACTTTACATTTTCCTTGCCCCTAAGTGATGGGGTATATTCTTGGGAAATCAGGGCTACCGATGGTGCCGGAAACATAGGGGGTTTAAGTGATAAGTGGGTTTTTACAATTGATACGATAGTTGAGCCTCCTTCTTTAAAGTTCCCGCCAAACGGATCAAGATTTAATACCATCCCGACTCTTTCCTGGGATGAAGTTTCAGATCCCTCAGGCATTGAAAACTATGAGGTAAAGATAAAGGGTCTTTCTTTTTTTACCGTAAACAATACTCCTGATTTTGTGCCATCAATCAATTCAGATGGTGTGTATACATGGTCTGTAAGCGCGATAGATAAAGCAGGAAATCAAAGTGTTTTTTCAACGTTTTGGACTTTTACTTATGATCAAACGTCTCCACAAACAATAATTAATAATCCAACTGCCAATTCTGTTTTTGCGGGAAATCAGGCATATAAAATAGAATGGATAACGACAGATAATATTTCCAATCCGGAGAATATTGGAATTAATATATATATTACTTATAACGACGGACAATCATGGACAAAAATAAATAATGATACAGAAAACAATGACGGTCTATTCGCATGGGCAACGCCACTTGGCATTTCCACGGACAAAGCAAGGGTTAGGATTGACGCAACAGATGAGACTTTCAACATTTCTACCCGTGAGGGAGAAAATTTTATAATTGACAGTGAAGCCCCGATTATAACGTTAAAAGCACCAATTGATGGGATATTAACAAATAACAATATGCCAACCTTTCAATGGAATGCGGCGTCTGATGCCTTTTCTGAAATATCACAATATGGCCTTATAATAGACTTAAAACTAGTCGCAACAATAAATAGCGGAACAACAAGTTATATCCTGCCTACAGCAATAAATGACGGGAATTACAAATGGGCAGTCAACGCTTCCGATTCTGTAGGGAATGTAGGCACCAGTGAAGAGTGGAGCCTAATGATAGACTCTACTCCGCCATTTATGCCCAATTTAATATACCCAACCAACAATCAAATAATCTCTTCAGCTCCAAAGTTATCCTGGAGCGGAGCCACTGATAATTTGTCAGGAATTGCAAGTTACGAAGTTTCCATAAATGGCTCTTTAGTTATACTCGGAAATACAACAGATTATCAATCAACTCTATCTGATGGCTCATACACATGGAAAGTAAGAGCCAAAGACAGGGCTGGAAATTGGGGCAATTATTCCAGCCTCTGGACATTCACGATTGACGGCACTCCGCCTGACATTACAGGAATAACATTAAAAGATAAAACTACAGGAAATACACAATACAGCAATGAATTAACTGTTTCTGTCGAAGCAAACGGAGTTGCCGGCGACCCTGTCTACATGAAAATGGCAAGAACTGATGCAGAGCTTATTGCCGCAGCATGGATCCCCTACTCTCAAAATTTTAAATATACATTCAGCACGGGAGATGGAACAAAAACGCTTCTGTATAAGCTAAAAGATGCTGCTAGCAATGAAAGCAACACCGTACAAGACTCTATAATCGTAGACACAACCCCTCCCACCATTGTTATCTACAATCCTATTTTAAATGAAGAAATTACAGGAGGGACAGACTATCAAATAAAATGGCAAGCAAACGACGAAATTTTTAATAACTCGGCATCACTTGCTGTTAATGTTTATTATTCATTAAATAACGGAATAAATTGGATCTCATTACTTAGAAGCGATACTAACGATAATATGTTTTCGTGGAACCCTGTCCCTAACCAAGAGACAACTACTGCAAAAATCAGGATAGAAGCCATAGATGGAATGCAAAATATGGCAACAGCAGAAAGTGGAAATTTCACGATCAAAAAAGATGAAGGCTATGTCCCTTCAGGGCCTTTAACTATTTCAATAGAAAGAGCAGCTGATTCAGTTAAAAGCGCTATTAAAGTATCATGGCAAGAGACAGGAGATGAAATAACTCCTGATTTTTATATATTGACAGGGACAGGATCCGGCGCTTATACCGAGGATCCAAACAGTTGGAGGATAATTTCTTCCTACGGAGGAGATTTTAAAATTGATGATACTAACAACTATTTAATTCATGAAAATCAGGTAAGAGACGGAGACGTAGAAGTATACTATAAGGCTCTTTATAAAGGGACGCCTAAAAACGACCTAACATCAGCAGTTGCTGTTGGAAAAATAAATATTACTCTGGAAGCTTCTTCATCATACGCAAAATTGGCAGTAATCTCTCTTCCTCTGATTCCAACCGATACATCAATCGCAAAAGTTCTGGGAAATCAATTTGAAGGGGCTGGAGGAAATGACTTTACAACTGCTGACTATATCTATACTTTGGAGCCAGGAGAAACAACTCCACAGTCTTTTTATAACGGGAGCTCATGGCAGGGAAAATTAACAAACATCTATTCTGACAAAGGTTATGTTTTTATAACCCAAGGAGGCCATCCTGCAAGGACAATAACAGTTGTCGGCGCGGTCGCGCAAACAAGCAGATCAATCTCCATAAAGCGAAAAAATTATACAGGATTAAATTTGCTGGGAACAGCATATCCTGTTTCTGTCTTTTTACAGCCTGATAACACAAGATTGTCGGAAACAGCACCAAAACAAGGAACAGGCTTTGATAACGCGGATTATGTTTATACTTTTGAGACAAATTCCGCGCCTCAGGCTTTTTATAATGGGTCAAACTGGTCGGGGAAACTGGATAAATTTAAAATTGGGAAAGGTTATGTTTACATAAAACAGGTAGACGGAGAGGTTAATTGGACATATCCAAAACCGTATTAGCCCTCACCCGATTTTCAGGTAATTTGAGGGTTTATAGGAATAAACCCTCTCCCAAAGGGAGAGGGAATTAAGGAGGAATGAGTAAAATGTTTAAACAAAAATATTTCAAAAAGAAGGTGGATTGGGTTTTAATTATGCCCGCTCTTTTTCTTTTATTGATAAACTCGACATTTGCGTCCAGTACTTTTGATGTGGGCTATACTTCCTCAAGTTCTTATTTTTGCAAAGATTCATTATCGGGGCCAAATACGGCAATAGATTCTCTTATTCAAATCGTCCTTTTAGATAGCGCGGACGGCATTATCTATGGGCCTTCATTATCAGGAAGTGTTGCGACCGAACACCATGAGGTTTTAACCTCTGCTTTAGGTATAACGAACGGAGATAAAATGGGTTACGATACAGTCGGTTCATCTGAACCTGTGCAAGGACAAGCCGGACATTTTTTTCATCAAAGGCAGGCAACTGCGCCTGACAATAAATGGTATATAGCACGGGTATGGAATAGTTTAAATACTCATTTTGGAGAGTCCTACCCTTTCCAGATAAATTTTAATTTTGAAAGCTCGGATATTAATTATCAGTATTTTGAAGAAGATATTTTAGCAATACTGCCAAAAGCAGCTCCAGTATTTACTGTAAATGATATAACAGCTGAAGCAACAAGAGGATCAGGTTCTACGTCTCCATCAATAACAGTAAAAGGTAAAACAACATTGGGAACAAGATTTTATGAGTTTGAAATATATAAAGGGGGGACACTTTACAAGAAATCATCGCTCGGATATAAAGAGTCTCACCACACAGCTTATTATAACAACAGTACTACTTATAATATTGACAATACCTTTGTATTGTCATCAGGCGATGACAACCAAGCCTATACTTACAAAGTTACTCTTGGCAATAGTTTTGGTTTAACTACTGTGGAAGGAACGGTTTTTGTTCCTGAAAATCAGGATCCTTCCACCCCTTGGGCGGTAACAGACCTTAAATCTGAGGCAAATGACAGGAGTGTAACATTAACATGGTCAGCTCCTTATGATACAGACAAAACAGGGACAGAGACTTCATGCTATGAGTATTTAATAAATGTATCGACAGAAGCTATTATAGATAGCCCCGCAAATCCTTTTAATGACAAAAATACAAACCCTCAAAAAACAACAACATGGAATAATACAAAATCGGTTCTTGATTATTTTTCTACAGTTTCAGAGATACCATCTCCCGGAAATTTCGGAACAAAACAAACTATCACTATTTCCAATATAGCTACAGATGAAACTTATTATTTTGCAATAAAATCAAAAGACGCAGTTGGAAATGAATCATACATTTCAAATATAACGGGAGTCAAAATAGGTGAATACAAAGCTACAGAAAAAACGCCCGAAACAGTTACATATAAACTAGTCTTTTCAAAAGATGTTGGCCTGGGGATAAATACAATATCAATCCCTTTTGATCCTTTTAATATGGTTCTGGAAAATGGCGCGTCAAATTTAACTTTATTGGGCTTAATAGAAACAATCAACAAACAGGCAAACGCAAACGTTGTATATTCTATAGGTTGGTGGGATATAACAAGAATGGATGCTGCAGGCTATGAAATAAAATATAGTAATTCAGGGGTATTAAACGATTTTGCAGATATAACTCCAACTACAGGATTGGGAGATTTGAGGCAGGCGCCCCCAAACATTATAAAGGACCAGCCATACCAAATATCGGTAATAGAAGAAAAATCATTTAAATTGACAGGGTATAGATAAAAGTGAAGTAATAAATTATGAACTTTTTTACAATAAATAAAATTTTAACCAAGCTTATGATAGCAGTGTTACTGTTATTCATCGGGTTTGTTACATTTTCAAATGCCCAAACAGTTTATAACCCGTTTTACTTTGTAGACGGCAAAATACTGCCTCCGATACAAGAAACAAATGTATCTACAGAAGAAAGAACTGTTATCTTTTATCAAACAACCTCAGAAGCAGGTTATGCTTCTGATATATCCGGCAATAAAGGCCGTTCGGGCCGTAACGGAAATTTCATGCTAAACATAATGGAAGACAAAAGAATGAAAATAATCCCCGGTGAATATAAAATCGCGGTCGTTAAAGGAGAAGATGGTTATGGGTCAAATCCCGTCAACATAACAATAACAGGCAATGGCTATGATACATCTCCAGATTTAATCTTAGCCAAAGATACAGGGATAACAAGTCCCACACCACAACCTGCCCCCTTTGAAGGAGAAGCGCCTGTAATAGAAAGCATAAGATTTGATGGAAGATTATATCAGAAAAATCTTATTAATAAAGAATATGAATATATTGTATCAAAGAATCCTATAATAGAAGTTAAGGTTACTGCAGGAAATACAGGGATTGACATATCAACGCTTGCAATGTCAGAAGATGCAGGCTCGGTTGTAGGACAATATTATAAAATAACAGACGACCAAATAATAACAAGAGTCATGGGAACAAACAATCCTGTAGAGGTAACCTTTGCTTTTGATTATAAAGCAAAAAACAAAGAACTTTCAAGCGGAGCCCATACCTTTAATTTTGAAGCAGGTAATTCTGTAGGAACAACAAGCGAGTCTGCGACTGTAAAAATAATGGCCGGAGATACTGAAATAATAGGGACCCCGATCGCATTCCCCTCTCCTTTCATATTAAAAGAAGATACCAAAGTCACCCTTCAGTATGGATTATCAGATGATGCTAACATTGACATCTATATATTTGATATAACCGCAAAAGTCGTCAAAAAACTTTCTTACAATGCCGGAACCCCTGGAGGATCCGCAGGAGGAACAGCTAATCCAAATAAAGTCGAATGGGATCTTATCTCTGATTTTGGGTATAAAATAGGCGCAGGCGTATATTTATGGCATATAATAGATAGAGACAGAAATAAAATCATAGGAAAAGGTAAACTCGCGATATACCCGTAGTTTTTATGCTTCCCCGTTTGATTCTTCCCCATGCAAGTTTTTATCATCTAAGCCCGATAGTATCTGTGAAGAGAATAAAGTGTCGTTTCCCTGTTTTTTCCGACACTTAAATAAATAAAAAATTTAGCAGCACGCTTTTAAAAACAGGGCGTGCTGTCCCTTTTAAAGGGGAGATAGGAGAAAAAAAGATGATAAACAAAAAAATTATGGGGAGGGGAAAGATTGTAGTTCTTGCTATTGCGCTTATTTTTCTTTTGGTCAGAATAGCTTCTGCAGCAGCCGCGCCGGATCCTACAAGGATATCGATAGGAGCAAGAGTGTTAGGACTTGGAAGCGCTTGTATGGGATTAGATGGTGATGCCAACAGTATATATAGTAACCCTGCAAATTTATCCTCAATAGATTATTGGCAAATAGCCAGTATGTCAGGAAACTTACTTGAAGAATATAATTATTTCAGCTTGAGCGGCATATATCCTACAAAATACGGTAAATTTGGCATTGGGATTGTAAGTTCAAATATTGGAGGAGCTATTCCAACCAAAGTAGAAGAGTTGTCTGATCCTTCGGACCCAATTTATGTGGAAGACACTTCTTTAAGCAACATGGGATATTATAACAATGTTCTGCTTATGTCATACTCCAACAAATTAGAAGGGATATTATCTTTTTATCCAATAAAAAGATTAGTAATGAACACTCCATGGATGAATGACATAGATTATGGTATGAATTTCAAAATATTTAGTGTAGGGTTATCCGGAGGAGGACTTTCAAACACTTCGGGAAGCGGAACAGAAATAGATTTAGGGATAAAAGGCAAAACGGCTATTAAGGGTTTATCATATGGCGCTACTATTAAAGATATGCTTCCCGCTTCATTAGGCGGAAAATTAACATATCCAAACGGTTGGGAAGAATCATATCCAGCAGTTTTGAAAATGGGCGTGGCTGCAAATATCTTGGGCGAAGAAAATGCCATGCAATCATTTAATAATCAGGACTTAAAAGTTTTGCTTGATATTAATATGTATCCCAAATTATCGGTTCCGGCTTTATATAAACTAGGAGTTGAATGGAGTCCTATAAATTTATTGTCAATTAGAGCGGGTATTGACCAAGCTATGGTCGGAGGAAACGTTAGCAATGATCTAACTGCTGGAATTGGCGTCAATTTCAAAGGCTTCAGATTTGATTATGCTTACCATCAATTTGAGGGGGCCTATGGCGTAGACAATCATTTCTTCTCATTAAACTATGGACTTATTCCTCCGCCAAAAGAAGATAAAGATTATATAATCATTATAAAACCATCTCCAACATCAATAACACATGATTACAAAGTTAATGTAGTAGGAAAAGTCCATCCAGATGTCGGATCCGCCAAGATAAATGGGACATGGATAAGTATAGATAAAGACCTTAATTTCAATGTAGAAGTGCCATTTGCTCTTAAAAAGAACACCTTATGGGTCCAAGCATACAGCAGAAAAGGAGAACTCTTAGAGACAGAAAAATTAAGAGTATTACGATTGGTTTCATATCCTGATGTAACTTCTGATTATTGGACTTATGATCCAATAAGTTATATAGGAACTTTAGGAATAATAAAGGGTTATCCTGACGGGACTTTTAAACCTGAAGGATATATTACAAGGGCAGAACTTGCAACTCTTCTTATAAGAGTTACACAAAATGGAGAAGTTCCAGCTCCTGCAAAGGTATCTTTCTCAGATTTTACTGCAAAACACTGGGCAGCAGGATTTATTGAACAAGCCGCGAAACTAAACATAGTCAAAGGTTATCCCGATAAAACATTTAAGCCGAAAGCAAACATAACACGAGCTGAAGGACTTGCAATGATTACAAGGTTTGGCAAGGTTGAACAAGAACCATATGATAAAGTGTTATTTAGGGATGTGGATTCTAACCACTGGGCGGCAAAAACAATAGCGGGAGCATACAAAGCTGACATGTTGCAATATTTGAGAGGGAAACCTTTTGACCCCAACAAAAAGCTTACGCGAGCAGAGGCTGTAGAGCTTATTTCAAAAACAGCTCTTGTCAAAGACAAAATTAATACCCTTTTAGATTTTGAGACCGGTTATGAAACTGAAATTAATCCACTATACGCAAATGTAATTCAAAGATAAAAAATTGAGGCAATAACAAAATAATGTTGTTGCCTCATTTTACCCCTGTTTTTCATCCGATTATTACGGCTTTCGCACCCTTCGACAAGCTCAGGGTGACACAATTATATAGTTCGCTGTCATCCCCTTTTGCAATTTGTCATCCCCGCAAAAGCGGGGATCCATCTTAACCCCGATTATCATAATCGGGGTTGTTTTTTGAGAAATAGATTCCCGTTTGCACGGGAATGACTATTTTGCAACAAACCCCTTTTTCATACTAGCCCCTTTTCATTATATTAGCTATAATACAGACAATTAATTTAAGGGGGCTTTAAATGAAAAAATCATTTATCTACTTATTGCTTGGAACTTTTCTTCTTTTTTTTATTTATCTTAATTTTGCTACAGCGGAAAACGTCGATGTTATTTTAGACAATAATGACGCAGCCAGTTCTTTTCAAATTAAAAACTTAGACAAAACAACTGTAGCCAGTATTGATGCAACGGGAAATATTACCGCAACTGGAACAGTTGACGCTCAAAAAGGGGTAAAATATCCTGACGGAAATATACAAACAGAAGCATATCTAGGAAGCAACAATCTGCCAAACAATAGCGGATGGATAAAAGGCGGAGGCAGAGTGACGCTAGAAGCAATTGAAGATTATGTTGGCATTGGTACAGATAATCCATTAACGCACTTGGATGTTGTCGGCTCTACGCGTATTACTTTAACTCCGTATCATAATAAGAATGTTTTCAGTATAGAAAAAATAGATACTCAAGATAAAAGATCAAGTGTTTTAAAATTTGATTCTTCTATAGAAGATTTACTCATTGATAAAGATGGCGTTTTAGGATCAGTCGGCATTGGACTTGCCTCCCCATCTTCAAAATTAACGGTGAACGGGACGATTGAAACAGTTGGAATTGGCGGCATTAAATTTCCTGACGAATCAATACAGACAACAGCAAGCGGTTGGACAAAAAAAGAAAATACTCTTATATTAACAACCTCTACCGATAAGGTCGGCATTGGGACAACAAATCCTACCGCAAAGTTATCGGTAAAAACAACATTAAGCGAAGGAGGAGCCGCTATTTTTGGTGCCGAAGACAATATTGCTTCGGGAGACTATGCAGTTGCAATCGGAAAGGGAACTCAAGCTCGGGGAAATGCTTCTCTCGCTTTAGGAATAAACACTAAAGCATTGGCTGATTATACAATAGCTTCTGGAGGAAATACTGTAGCGGATGGACTTTATAGCTTTGCACATGGCTATTATACATCTGCAACAAAACAAGGCTCTCTTGCTTTTGGCCAATTTACATCAGCAGACGCTACAAACGCAATGGTATTAGGGGGTGGCATTTCGGCAACACAAAGGCTATTAAATAATCAGCCAGATTCCTTAATGATAGGTTTTTTCTCTAACATTCCAACATTTTTTGTAGGTTCCAGCGAAGGAAAAGGAACAACCGGCAATGTAGGAGTCGGCACGACAGAAACAGCCTATAAATTAAATGTTGCGGGAACCGTTGATGCTCAAGGAGGAGTCAAATTCCCTGATGGCAATATTCAGACAATAGCGTATCAAGGTGGTAGTGCCACAGTTGGTGGCGGATGGGTAGCCGCAAATTCAGTAGTTCATTTAGAATACGCAACCAATAGAGTCGCAATAGGAAGTAATGCAATAGAGTCGGAATCAAAACTAGCTGTTGATGGAATAATAGAAACAACTGGCGGCATTAAATTCCTCGACGAATCAATACAAACAATTGCGGCAACCCCTCTGCCAACAGGATCTACTAATAACACATTAAGACACAATGAAACAGATTGGATTAGCAATAGTTTTTTATCCAATAATGGAACCTTTGTTGGAATAGGAAGTCCAACTCCAGCGCAAAAACAAAATTATGCTTTAGCTGTAGCAGGAACAATTGAGGCTCAAAAAGGAATAGAATTTCCAGACAAAAAAATCCAAAGCAGAGCCTATCTTGGAGAATCGGATAGCGGGTGGATTAAAGGGAACAACAATGTTACAACAGAATCTTCGACCGCAAAAGTCGGAATAGGTGACACTAGAAATAGAACTATGCCCGCAAAATTGAATGTTTTTTCCGATACTGGTAACGGAGGTGCTGCTGTCATAGGTAATTACTTAAATACTACGGAAGGTGATTATTCTATAGCTATAGGAGACCAAACTAAGGCAAAAGGGAAAGGATCTTTTTCAGCTGGTGGGTTTACACAAGCAAAAGCCGACTATTCAACTGCACTTGGTCATTACACAACAGCCGGAGGATACTACTCCACAGCCATGGGATGGCTAACGTCTGCAGAAGGAATAGCATCAACAGCTATGGGGTTTCAATCAAAGACAACAAATGATAATGCAACCGCAATTGGTTACAGAGCAAAAGCTTTAGGTTTTTGTGCAACTGCTATCGGAAGAGAAATAACGGCAGAAGGAGTGGCTTCTGTAAGCATAGGAGATTTTTCTACAGCTGCAAATCAAGCTTTTACATTTGGAGCTTATTTAAAAGCCGATGGATTTCATGCAATGACATTAGGAAGTGGAATAAGCACCTCTTCATGGTTGAAAAATAGTACTCCAAATTCATTAATGATAGGATTTAATTCAAACATCCCTACCCTTTTTGTTGGACCAAGCAGCGGAGTTGATACAACAGGCAATGTCGGAATCGGGACAACAGATGCAACCTCAAAACTAACAGTTGCGGGAATAATAGAAATAAAGGCAATTAATGGTGGAATAAAATTTCCTGACGAAACAATACAATACACAGCCGCCGGCACAGGGAACGGCACGGTAACTTCTGTCAATTCAGGTACTGCTTTAGCCGGAGGACCTATAACTAACACAGGAACTCTAAATGTTAAATACGACAATTCTACTATCAGTATTGAATCTCAAGGTTCTCTTGAGGTTAAAGATGGAGGAATTTCTACAGTTAAACTTGCAGACAACTCTGTTACTACAGACAAAATACTAAACGGAACAATCAAAAAGGAAAAAGTTGCTCTTGGTGAATTTGTCAAAAAAATCCAAGCTGGTAAAAATATTTTAATATTTGGAGATGAACTAGATGGAACCGGAGTTGTAATAATAACCGCAGAAGCCCCGTCAACAGGGTGGATAAAGAGTACGGGACAGGTTGCGCTTGAAACAACAGGCGATAAAGTAGGCATTGGTACAGATGCACCGCAGGCAAAACTTTCGGTTGTAACACAATCAGGAGGAGCCGCCACTTTTGGGAAAAATAATGAAGCTCTTGGAGATTCTTCCGTTGCTATAGGTCTCTATTCTTCAACAACAACAATAGCACAACATTCCTTGGCTGTAGGAAATTATGCAAAAGCAAATGGAAATAATTCTGTTGTAATTGGTGATAATTTACAGAATGACGCAGATAATTCACTTGCCGTTGGTGGTAATTTTACTCTGCCATTAGATAAAGATTATTCTTTGGGTATAGGCCTTGGTAATTTAGATATTCTATTAAATCCGGTTGGGGATAGTTTTCTTAATGTTGAAACAGGCAATGTCGGCATTGGAACAGATGCTCCAACAGCAAAACTTTCGGTTGTAACACAATCAGGGGGAGCTGCCACTTTTGGAAAAGAAAATACAGCATCAGGCAATTTTTCTGTTGCAATAGGAACTGGTTCTTCTGCGACAAATACAGCCGCGGTCGCAATTGGAAATAACTCTACTGCATCAGGACAATTTTCACTAGCACTTGGAAGCAATACAGAGGCAGGGGGAAATAGCTCAATAGCTGTCGGAGAATCAGCAAAAACAACAAGTGAAGGAACCTCAGGGCATCGTGGCTCCAACTGTATGGCATTAGGCGGAAGTTTTAGCAATAGTGTAGATTATTCATTAGGCATTGGATTCAGTGATTTAAATATTCTATTAAACCCCGCAGGAGACAGTTATATTGTTCCAAATCCAGATTCATTAATTTCTGGAAATGGCTATTTTGGAATAGGGACAAAAACACCTACATCAAAACTAACAGTCGCCGGCACAATAGAAATAACAGACATTGGCGGATTAAAATTTGCAAATGGGATACAGACAGAGGCATATTTAGGGCAAAATACAGGCTGGGAAAAAACAGGTGGAAATGTCAATTTAAAAACCACAACGGATAAAGTAGGGATTGGAACAACCTCTCCTAAAGCAAAGCTTCATATTTACAATGGAACCTTGTTGGCAGAAGGAACCGAGGATGAAGGGTTTGATTTTATAAATTTAACATCTGACAGGGCTTTCTTTTGGCTCCCATCCAAAGCTGCATTAAGAGCAGGAACTTCAACTGATGGCTCATGGGAAAAAAGCGAAATAAAAGATTACTCTGTTGCAATTGGAAATAACCCAATTGTTAGCGGCATATCAGCTTTTGCTTTAGGAGAAAGCGCTGTAGCGGGCAATGATTATGCAGTTGCTATTGGGAAAAGCGCGCAAGCGTTAGGGGTTGAATCAATAGCAATAGGAAGTGGCGCAATAGCAAATGCTTCAACAGCTTTGGGAGGATCAGTAGGCTCAATTTCAATAGGTTATGATTCACAAGCTCTTGGTATACATTCAATAGCAATGGGAAAAGATACACAGTCTACCGGATCATATTCAACTGCAATAGGATATGGCGCAAAGGCTACTGAAGATGGCGCAACTTCCATTGGGCAAGGATCAATCGCAAAAGGGATGAATTCAATTGCCATTGGAACTAGCGTAACAGCATCTAATGAATCAGCAAATGCAACTGCAATTGCGATTGGCAGGCAGGTTCAAGCAACAAAAAACAATGCTGTCGTTATAGGAGTAGGAAAAGGAGCCGGAAATTTTTTAGTCAATAATACTGAAAACTCTTTAATGATAGGCTTTGACGGAACAACTCCGATCTTATTTGCAAGTGGAAATGCCGATGTAGGACAAGTAGGAATTGGAACAGCAACGCCTCAGGCAGAAGCTAAACTACAAGTTAATGGAGCTGTTTTGTTTGAAGGAAATACAGGCAACACTCCTTCGTCTGGAGCTGGAACCAAGCTAATGTGGATACCATCAAAATCCGCCTTTCGCGCAGGATATGGTGGAACAGCATGGGATGCAGTAAATATAGGGAACTACTCTGCCGCAATGGGATATAATTCTCAGGCAAAAGGTCAATATTCATTTGCAGCAGGAAAATCAACAACTGCCAATGGAGATTCTTCTGTCGCATTAGGAGAATCAGCTTCAGCAAATGGTAAAAATTCTATCACTTTGGGAGGAAAAATAACAAATGATATACCTAACTCACTAATGGTTGGTTTTGGTGATACGGGTACGACCGTAAAGCCCATTCTTTTTGTTTCAGGAGAAGCTATAAAAGGGAGCGTTGGAATAGGAACTACAGAATCAAGCTATAAACTAACAGTATCAGGAACAATAGATTCCCAAGGGGGAATAAGATATCCCGACGGGGGAATACAAACTGTCGCGTATGATCCCTTATCTCTGAGAGATAATATCTGGTCAAGAGCCAGTACTACTGTATACCTTCCTTCAACGTCTGACAATGTCAGCATTGGAACAAATACTTCTACAGCGAAACTAACCGTTGTAATGCCAAATGGAGGCGGTGCCGCAACCTTTGGAACAAATACAAATGAAGCGACAGGAGATTATTCGGTTGCGATTGGGAGCGCTGCAAAAGCGCAAGCAACGTGTTCTCTTGTCGTAGGAGAGACAATATCTGCAAACACTAACGCAATAAATTCATTAACTGTAGGGAAGAACATTACTAATAATACACCCAATTCAATCGCAGTAGGAAAGGTTCTTGATTCCAGTAAAACTCCACAGATACTATTGAACGGATATGGCGATTCTTATATAAATAAGGGCTTACTAATAGGATCAGCTAATACGGATATACTTGGAGAGCGCCAGTTATATGTTAACGGACAAGCATTTATAGAGAATCTTTCCCTAGATTTATCAACACCTGCTGGAACCGGAACTCAATTAATTATCACGAACGATGGTGCAATATTAAAAGGAAACTCTTCTTCCAGAAGATATAAAACAGATATAAAAGATTTGGATGAAAATTATTACAAAATTTTGGAAGCAAAACCTAAAAAGTTCAAATACAAAGATTCAGGAACAAAATCAATCGGTTATATTGCAGAAGATTTTGACGATCTAGGCTTAAAAAATCTTGTTGCATATGATAAAGAAAACAGACCTGATGCGATTAGCTACGATAAAATTTCTATATATCTGATAGAAATAATAAAAGATCAACAAACAGAAATTAAACAATTAAAAGATCGCCTAGACGCCATCGAAAATAAATAACATAAAATAAAAAAGATGATAGTCAATCTATAGCTTGCTGACGGTTTTCCGAACCTGATGAGTTAATAAGCAATACTGCGGCAGACAAAACTGTGGTCCAAACGCCCCTCTGCCCTATCGCGCTTTGGGTAATGTTGGTCGTTCGAACGATTTCGTTTGAAAGTTTCCACAGTTCCTGCCTTTCATCCCAGCTGGCAGTCTCATCAAACGGGACGCCAAGAGTTGTAGCTAGCATCTGCGCGGCCAGATCTTCCGCATAATCGCCGCATTCTTCATCGGTTAAACCGTGGCCATGATGTTCGCTTAAGTAGCCATATGAATTTTGATCGGCCGGAATAGCCATTCCAACAGAGGCAGAGATCAGGCGATGAGGTTCGTTGGTATCATTTTTTGACATAACAATAAAAGTAATCTGGCCCGGTTTCAAAAGTTTGACCCCTTGATCTTTTGAAACCAATTTACATCCGGGAGGAAAAATACTTGACACTTGGACATAGTTAACAGCCTGGATCCCTGCATCTCGCAATGCCATCTCAAAGCTGGCAATTTTTTCTTTATGCCGTCCAACTCCCTTTGTTAAAAATATTTTATCTGGTACTAAATTTGTCATATTTCAATTCCCAATTTTCAATGAATATTTTTATTATACTATAACTCATAAAAATCCCATAACAAAAAAACCGCCAAAGCTTTTAACTTATGGCGGTTTATATAACCCGGCAGCGTTCTACTCTCCCAACCCTGAAAGGGCAAGTACCATCGACCCTGAGGAGCTTAACGACCGTGTTCGGAATGGGAACGGGTGTGGCCTCCTCGGCATGGCTACCAGGATTTGTACTTTGTAATTAGTAGTTAGTAATTAGTAATACAAATTACAAAATACAATTGCTAAATACAAACGACAAACACTCTTAATTATCAAATATACAGATAAGACAAATTTTATTATACGAGAATCAATTCTTGCCCGAACATTTCGATCTATTAGTACTGGTCAGCTAAGCATATTACTATGCGTACACTCCCAGCCTATCAACCTCGTAGTCTACAAGGGATCTCAAACGAAACCTAATCTTGAGGTGGGCTTAGCACTTAGATGCTTTCAGCGCTTATCCCTTCCAGACATAGCTACCCAGCGTTTGCCACTGGCGTGACAACTGGTACACTAGAGGTCTGTCCCTTCCGGTCCTCTCGTACT
>MEUA01000014.1 GCA_001771505.1 candidate division WOR-1 bacterium RIFOXYB2_FULL_36_35 | reverse complement strand
AATGACGAAGCATTACGCAACCCATTACAATAAGTGCCGCAGTACAAAATCCATATTCTTCAGCTCCAAGAAGAGCGGCAATCGCAACATCGCGGCCTGTCCTCATCTGACCATCTGTTTGAAGCCTTACGCGTCCACGAAGATTATTTAAAACAAGTGTCTGATGTGTTTCTGAAATTCCAAGCTCCCAATAAGCTCCTGCATGTTTTATGGAACTAATTGGAGAAGCTCCTGTTCCACCATCTCCTCCGGAAATTAAAATCATATCGGCATGCCCTTTAGCTACCCCTGCCGCAACAGTTCCAACTCCGATTTCAGAAACAAGCTTAACACTTATTCTTGCTTGAGGATTTGTGTTTTTAAGGTCATAAATTAATTGCGCTAAATCTTCGATTGAATAAATATCGTGATGTGGCGGAGGAGATATTAGAGTAACTCCTGGAGTTGTGTATCGTGTCTTTGCAATAATTGCGCTTACTTTATGTCCTGGGAGCTGTCCGCCCTCCCCTGGTTTTGCGCCTTGTGCAATTTTAATTTGTATCTCATCCGCATTGACAAGATAATTCGCCGTAACGCCAAACCGCCCGGATGCAACCTGTTTGATTGCACTGCGGGCAGAATCTCCGTTTGGAAGAGGAATAAATCTTGCGGGATCTTCCCCCCCCTCTCCTGTATTCGATCGACCCCCAAGTCTGTTCATAGCAAAGGCAAGCGTCTCATGCGCCGCCCTGGAAATTGATCCAAAACTCATTGCTCCTGTCGCAAGCCGTTTGTAAATTGATTCGGCAGATTCAACGTCATCCATTGAAATCGGTTTTAACTCTGAAGAAAATTTTAACAGGCTTCTTAGCGTAACAGGGCTTTTTGATTGATCGTTAATAAGCCCTGAAAATTCTTTGTACTTGTTATAATCTCCACTTTTTGTAGCTTGCTGAAGAGTTGAAATAGTTTGCGGGTTCCAGAGGTGCGTTTCTCCATCTTTTTTCCATTGATAAACTCCGCCTGTAGCCAAAAATGGAGCATTAGAAATCTCACCTTCAAAAGCTGTTTTGTGCCTTAGAATTGTTTCTTTTGCAATAACATCGAATCCCGCCCCTCCAATTCTTGATGTTGTTCCGGTAAAACACTTTTCAATTACTTCACCTGAAATACCAAGTGCCTCAAAAATTTGCGCACCGCGATAACTGTTCAAGGTAGAAATTCCCATCTTGGACAATATTTTAAGAATGCCATGTTCTGCCGCATCTAAATAGTTGTAAAGAGCTTTATCGTAATCAAGCTTCAAATCCTTTTCTTCTACAAGCTGTGCAACAGCTGAATAAACAAGATACGGATTGATGCAATCGGCTCCGTAGCCAAACAAAAGGGCAAGATGATGAACTTCACGGGGTTCCGCGCTTTCTACGATGATTCCAATTTGTGTCCTTTTTGATTTTGCAACAAGATGCTGATGAACAGCGCTAACAGCGACAAGCGCGGGGAGAGCCGCTTTTTCTTTTTCAACTCCCTGATCAGATAAAACAACAAATGAAAATCCCTGTTCGATTGCCGCCTCTGTCTCTTTACAAATATTATCAATTGTTTTTACAAAGTTTCTTTCATTCTCTGCATCAAAAAGGATTGAGATTGTTTTTGTTTTAAATTTTTTATTATTTACACTCTTAATCTTTTCCAGCTCGTAATTGAGCAAAATCGGATGAATCACTTTTAATTTAGCACAATGCTCTGGCGTTTCATCAAGCATGTTTTTTTGCACGCCGATATATGTATTCAAGCTCATTACAAGCTCTTCCCTTATTGGATCAACAGGAGGATTTGTAACCTGTGCAAATAATTGTTTAAAATAATTATAAATTAACTGCGGTCTTTGGGATAAAACGGCAAGAGGGGTATCATTCCCCATAGAACCGATCGGTTCTTTCCCCGTCTCCGCCATCGGTTTTATTATGACCTTTAAATCTTCGCGGGTATAACCGAAGGCTTTGAGGCTGGTTTGGAGATCGTCTCCCTGTTGGGGTGGATCGCCTTGTTGGGGTGGATCACGATCCACCCCAACGCCTGCCAAATCGATATTATCAATATCGACAAGATTATCTTTCAACCATTTTCCATACGGTTTTGAGCTCGCAACAGTATTTTTAATTTCATTGTTATCGATTATTCTTCCCTCTTCCGTATCAATAAAGAAAATCTTGCCAGGTTCAAGCCGGCCGGAGGTTTCAATGTCAGAAGGAGGAATATCCAAAACCCCCATTTCAGAAGCCATTACAACAAAGCCTTTTTTGGTAACAATGTATCTCGCTGGACGCAGTCCATTTCTATCGAGAAGCGCTCCGATGCGAGTTCCATCGGTTACGGCAATCGCGGCGGGGCCATCCCATGGTTCCATGAAACAGGCATGGTATTCATAGAAATCTTTTACTTTTTGATCCATAAGATCATTGTGTTCCCATGCGGGAGGGATTAACATCATAAGGGTATGAGGAAGAGATTTTCCTGAAAGAGAAATCATTTCAAGAACATTATCGAGCATTGCAGAATCAGATCCGCCCGGAACAATAATTGATTTTATTTTTTCAATGTCATCTCCAAATAATTCACTTTGTAAAAGACCTTCCTTTGCTTTCATCCAATTTACATTTCCGCGAAGGGTATTTATTTCGCCGTTATGAGCTAGAAAGCGGAAAGGTTGTGCAAGATCCCAGGTGGGAAATGTATTCGTACTGTATCTTGAATGAACCAAAGCCAAGCAACTTTTAACATCTTTGTCTTGCAGATCCAGGAAAAAGGCTTTTACCTGATAAGGCATGAGGAGCCCTTTGTATAGAAATGTTCTGCAGGACAAATTAGTAACATAAAAACATGATTTTTGTTTTATGTTGGAGTTTTTGACTGCGTTTTCGACTTGGCGGCGGATGACATATAATTTTCGTTCGAAGGTCATATCATCTTTGACCGTCGCTGTTGGAACGGTTCGCGAACCGTCCCAACAGCCTATAAATATCTGTTCAATAACCGGTTCTGTTTCACGCGCAGTTTCGCCAATTACAGAATTATCGACAGGAACAGATCTCCAGCCCAAAAGTTTTTGTCCTTCCTGCTTGATAAATTTTTCAAAAGCCTCTTTGCAAAATTTTCTCTCTTCTTTATCTTGCGGGAAAAAAACGAGGCCTGTACCATATTCGCCCTGATTTGGAAGAGAGATTTTTGACTCTTTCGCAACTTTTTTAAAAAATTCGTGCGGAATTTGGATGAGAATCCCTGCGCCATCGCCTGTTTTTGGATCTGCGCCAACAGCACCGCGGTGTGTTAATCTTTCCAAGACTTCAAGCCCGGCAGAGACAATGTCGTTGGATTTTTTCCCTTTTACATCAACAACAAACCCGACTCCACAGCTATCATGCTCAAATTGAGGATCATAAAGACCCTGTTTATTGGGAAACCCGTTACTAATAAGAAACAACTCCTAACATTATAAAGGCGGGATGCAGGTTTAACCCCCAAATCCCGCCTTTTATTTCGTTTAATTATAACTTTTTATTACAAAATTGGCAAATATTTTTATCTATAAAGTTTCACTTGAAATTCTTTCTTAGGAAAAATCTACCTTTTGCAAACACACTCTTCACGACAAGCAAAGGTAAAGGGGCAAAAATACAAGGTTTTATTTTTATTTGTCCTCGACAAGGCGAAGCGCGATGTTGCGGAATCGACGCATTGGGTTGGCGCGACCGAAATCGTCCGGGAGACGAAGAATAGAGGTTCGATCAGTAAACAGAGCTTCAGTCCATGTCCAATTTTTTCCTGATAAACGAACTCGGGCTTGCACCCACTCCGCTTCCTTTTGAACTCTGAATTTTCTGCCACTTAGAGTGCTTAACCGTTTGGCGAATTCTCTTCCATCCAGCAAACTTACATAGATTAGGCTTTTCCCTTCTTTTGAAGGATCATTAAGAACAGCTATAAGTTTATCCGCATTATGCCCTGTCGGTGTATAATCACCCATGACTTGCTTGAATAATTTAACTGTAACTTCTCCTTTCATAATGCTAACTTTATCAGAAATATCTATCATCTCCGGAATCTCTATCATACTTACATCTGTTTTCTGCTTACTCAACGCAAGTAAAATAGCGTGTAATCCCCCGCTTTTAATAGCTTGAGAAATGCGGCTTTTTGTAACAGGAAAACCAAACTCCTTAAGTTCAGAAATGAACTCTTCCGTAAGCTCAGAACCACTCTCTACGGCAATAACTTTAGTAAATAAGAGTTGAACATCTTTGCGTTCAACAATTTCAGGCAAAAGAAAAGAGATAACCTTTCTGCTAAACATAAATCCTCCTGGCATATTATTATTGATAAGAAACCTTGAAAATTTCACCACGATTATCCCAATCGTTGGGGTATATAGGGCACTCGTGCGCAGAAGAAGTAGTAGTTACAACTCTTTAATGAATCTTTTTACAAAAGAATCCAAATACTCATCATGAGAAAACGGCTTGCATGGCAATTCGTTCGGCGTTAAATCCAGAAGTTTAGGTTCCCATGTAGGCAGATGTTTTGGATTAATAATGATTAAGAAGCAGATTTAAATTTCTATATTTTTGATTTCCAGCGCCTTACATATTTTAAATAATGTTTTAAAGGTAATATTTTTACGGCCTTCTTCAATCAAAGAAACATCCGACTGATTAATTTGCGCAGAACAAGCTAAATCTTTTTGGCTTAAGCCTTTGGCAATTCTCGATTTTTTTACTGATTTTCCAAACTTTAAAAACGATGACAGAGGCATTCCTTTGGGCATTATTAACTTATCTGTCTTGCGATAAACAAGTTCTTCATATATTGTTTGCCACCAATCTCGGAAATCTGAAACAGGGTTAATTCTTCTCCAATAATTTCTTATTCTTGGCCAATGATTTATAAATCTTTCTTTTGAAATTAAAAAAAACAGCTCTTTTGGATCCTGACAGCGCGAAAGGATTGTAATTGTTTTATCAATAAACTGTGAATGCACAGGATTGTTTAAAATATTTTCTACCTCATTTAAAGCCCTTTTGTTTAATCCCCAGAAATATTTCGCGTAAATGGAAGACTTTGTATTCATGGCACAACCTCTTTGATGAAAATTTTTATTTCGTCTTCTAAATATAAAATCATTTGTTTAACATCAAATGCTTTATCATAAATTTCTAAACCCAATAGCTCAAGTTTTATGTGTTCTCTTGAAAAAGTACGGTACCAATGTATCATTCCTCTTTGCAATTGATTGGATAAATTTTTCAAGAAGAGATGAAGCGGCATTATTTTTTTTGAAAGCATATAAAGGTCAAAAACATCCCTTGCCTGCATTCTTCCTTCCATAATTTCTTTTCCAATATCGTCAGTTTCCGAATTTAAGCCTGCAATAGCTATAGTTTTTTGAATATAAATGTTCTCGGCACTATAAACCCTTACACATTGAAAGGTCTCTATTTTTGGCGTTTTAAAAAATACCTCTTGAACAAAATCAATTTTTAAGGGTCTTTCAAATCCATCAATTAAAACTGTATAAAACCGAACCTTTGCCTTTTGCGGCAAATCTAATTCATTTTCAAGCTGTAAAGGCACACCTAGTGTTTGCCTAAATTTCTTCACTAATGAATCTATCTCGTCAAGATTATATTCCGTTGAAAAAAAATCTAAATCAAAAGAAAACCTGTGGTGCAAATAATATAGCTCTAGCGCTGTGCCTCCGGCAAGCGCGAAATTTTTAGCAACATCAGAAAATGCTTTCAGGCATTTTAATTGCACTTCTCTAAGCTTCTTATCCATTCTTTCCTCTTTTTTATATATTATAATATATATTGTTTATATTGTATAATATATATCGAGGAAAAGCAAGAATATCTTGCATTTAATTCTATAAAATAAAACAAAAAGGGCAGGAAAAACTTCCCGCCCTTTTAAAATCAAACAAACAAATAGGGGTGCATTGCAATGCGCCCCTACCATTATTACAAAATCGGCAAATATCTCTTTAATTCATACTCTGATACTTGTATGCGATAATCATCCCATTCCTGTTTCTTTACAGCTATAAATCTTTCAAAAGCATGCTTGCCAAGCGCTTCCTTAAGAAGGTCGCTCTTTTCGGCAAGCGCAATAGCTTCGCCTAAACTTCCCGGAAGAGATTTAATTCCCTTTTCTGCTCTTTCTTCATCAGTTAAATGATAAAGATTAAGTTCCATTGGCTCTGGAAGTTTATATCCTTCCTCAATTCCTTTAAGCCCTGCCATAAGCATTACTGCAAACTGAAGATATGGATTCCCTGATGGATCAGGGCAACGAAGTTCCATACGAGTAGCCGCCTCTTTACCAGGCTGGTAGCCAGGGACGCGGATAAGCGCCGATCTGTTCTTAACTGACCATGCAATATAAACAGGGGCTTCATATCCTGGAACCAATCTCTTGTATGAATTTACATTTGAAGCAAGGACTGCGATAATTTCTGGGATATGCTTTAAAATACCTGCAATGTAAGACTTACCTACTTCTGATAAATGAGATTTATCTTTGCCATCGTAAAACGCATTTACTTTTCCTTTAAACAAAGATTGGTGAACATGCATTCCTGATCCATTTTGTCCAAAAATAGGCTTTGGCATAAATGTGGCATGAACGCCATTCATTGTTGCGATTTCTTTAACCGTCAACTTGTATGTAATAGTCTGATCGGCCATCTTTAAGCCGTCATCATATCTCATGTCAATTTCGTGCTGTGAAGGAGCCACTTCGTGGTGAGAATATTCTACTTTAACCCCCAATTTTCTAAGTGCAAGAATTGTTTCCCTTCTTAAATCAGAGGCCATATCAAGTGGAGAAAGGTCGAAATATCCGCCTGTATCTATGATTTCTGTCCCTTGCGCGGTTTTAAAGTAAAAATATTCAAGCTCTGGCCCTACATAAAAATGGTCAAATCCCATCTTTTCCATCTTAGCCAAAGCTCTTTTTAAAATATATCGTGGATCCCCTTCATAAGGCTTGTGAGTTCCTTCGGCCGGCTGAAGAATGTCGCAAATCATTCTTGCAACTGCTTTATCTTTTGGTCTCCAAGGAAGGATCGCAAAAGTATTTGGATCAGGCATAGCAATCATATCTGACTCTTCTATGTCTTGAAATCCTGTAATAGATGATCCGTCAAATCCCATTCCTTGAGTAAACGCATTCTCCAGTTCATCAGGAGCAATCGCAAAACTTTTCAAAACACCATTGATATCCGTAAACCATAACCTTATAAACTCAATATTATTTTCCTTAACCTGCCTTAAAACATCTTCCTTCGTTATCGCCATTTACTTTCCTCCTTAACTTTCTATTTTTTTACCACCCTTTTAAAACATTCTAACATCAACTATTTTTAAAATCAATTTTTAACATCCTCCTCCTTCTTTATTAATAAGTCGTCTCTCCATGATAGGCAAGATCAAGCCCCACGTCTTCTTCAGATTCTTTTGACCTCAGAGAAAATAATGTATCTACAACTTTTGCCAAAAAATAAGTCCCCACAAAAGAGAAAAGAACAACTATCAGGACTGCAAAAATTTGAATGCCAAAGAATCCAGGATTTCCAAAGAAAAGGCCATCATTTCCTGTCGCATTTATTGCTTTTTGGGCAAAAAGGCCAAGCGCCAAAGTTCCCCAAATGCCACCAATTCCATGGCATGCAAAAACATCAAGCGATTCATCAAGCCCTACTTTTAATCTGAAAATAATCATATAGTAAGAAAGCGTTGCCGCAACAACTCCAATAATTAAAGCAGAAAGTGGGCTGATAAATCCGGAAGCCGGAGTTACTGCCGCCAAACCAACAATGGCTCCCGTTGAAAAGCCCAAAAGGCTCGGTCGTTTATGCATCCAGTTAAGTAGCATCCAGGTAAGAGCGGCCGATGCCCCTGCAGCGTTTGTTGCAACAACTGCGGAAACAGCAATCGAGCTGGCAGACAAAGCAGATCCTCCGTTAAATCCAAACCATCCAAACCATAAAAGAAAAGCACCCAGAACCGTTAGAGGAATATTCGACGGCTCCATAGGAGTTTTGCCATATCCTTTGCGTTTTCCAATTACTAGAGCAACAGCAAGAGCCGAAATCCCGGCTGTAATATGGACAACAATCCCTCCGGCAAAATCAAGAGCACCCATAGCGCGAAGCCAACCGCCAATTCCCCAAACCCAATGGGCAACAGGAGCGTAGATAAAAGTTACCCACAAAAGGGAAAAGAGTAAAAAGCTTGGGAATTTTATCCTTTCGACAAAAGCTCCGGTTATAAGAGCCGGAGTAATTACTGCAAATGCTAATTGAAAAAACATAAACAACAAATGGGGAATCGTTGGAGCATATCCTTCATGAACCGTAGCTCCCACCCCATTTAGCCCCAGCCAATTTAATCCACCAATTATTCCCGCATGATCTGTACCAAAAGAGAGTGAATATCCGTAAAGCATCCATTGAACAGTAATTAATGCGAGCATTACAACTGATAACATAAGGGTTGATAGAATGTTTTTCTTTCTTACCATCCCCGCGTAGAAAAATCCGAGGGCGGGGGTCATTAAAATTACTAAAGCTGTGGAAATTAAAACCCAGGCGGTATCTCCCGAATTTATCATAATGCCTTATCCCCCCTTTCGCCGGTGCGGACTCTTACTATATTATCTATAGAAGAAATGAAGATTTTTCCATCTCCAGGTTGTCCAGTTTTTGATGCTGTTTCAATGGCTTTTATTGCTCTCTCCAAATCAAATTCGTCAACAACCAGTTCTACTTTAAGCTTTGGAAGAAATTCAACGCGATATTCCCCAGCACGCCATTCAAGCAAAATCCCTTTTTGCGAGCCTCTCCCCTTGACTTCTGTTACAGTCATTCCTATAAACCCCTCTTTTTCAAGAGCAATCCGAACTTCTTCAAGTTTTTCAATTCGTATAACCGCTTCGATTTTTTTAAAGCTCATTTTTGCCTACACCTCCAAAAATTGCAAAAAGACAGACCTTTCCCCTCATTCAATACTAATTCTAGCAATTTTTACTCCCAAAATTTTTTATCGCGCTTAATAGAAATTTCATAAAAGAGGGACATATATGCGTACAATTTTGTAAAAACTAAACGCCGTTATTACATTTTTGTAATAAAATAGACTTATATCCTTTACTCGTCGTTCTGCTTGTTTGGTACGAGATCAGTGTTGCCAAGTGTTCAAAAAATTGACAAGCTATTTTGTTCGTTTGGGCAACCAGATATAATCAATGTTATAATTGTTATATGCAAATTATTGAAAACATAATAACAGTAAAAGAGATTAAAGAAATGGCTTCAAAAATGTTTGGGAATATGGTGAAAGCCGTTGTTGATGTAGAGGAAGGAATTATGGCAATTAATGCTGGGCTTCATGCGGACGAAGAAGCCCTTCTTATTGAAAAAGGATCCAACAATTCCAATCTATGGGGAATAAATTTATATCCGGATCTCTATGGAACAGAGTCTTTTATTGAATTTGATTCAATGATAAACCTCCGTCCCATTCAAGGCAACAAAACAAGATATGTTGATGATATAAAAATCAGAGAAAAAATCATTGCAATAATTAATGGGCTCGTCAAAAATGAATAACTACCAACACAAAGATTTGGCAGATGGCAGATGGGCTTCTCTCTCTTTTTTCGAACAAATGGCAAACATTGGCAGTGAGGTTATCCGTTCAATAAACTGGAAAAACAAAGGCAACAAAGAATTTTCAGACTTATCATTTGAAAGAGCTTTAGAGCTTTTTGATTTAACAATTTCAGACAAAAAAAACATCAAACGGCTCAAAGAAGTAACAAGAGCAAGAGAATTGTTTGTAGACTATCTGGCATTTGACAATATATACCAATCCACTGATGATTTTTTGAAAAACTACTTTTATCCATTCAATTATGCTGCGAATCTTCATAAATAAAAATTCCTTTTTGGCATCGCCTAACCCCTACGATGATAATCGGGGTTAACTTGAAATTTTCCGCAAAACGATAAGATATCACTTTATGGAGGAACAATATGGTTGCAAGTCTAATGGCAATAGTTTCACCAAGCCCGAGAATAGAACCGCCCCCTATTAGGCCTGCGGAGTCGCTCGCTCCCTTTGAGCACAAAAGAAGAATGGCTATTGTTGTAGAATGTGTGCCCCAAATAAAAAGGATCTGCCACCAGATGCTAAGCACTACAAATCTTCCCTACGAAACGAGAGAAGACATTGTAGCAGGCGCTTTGGAAAAAGTTTTTCTTTTCATGAGAAATGTATCTCCCAGTAAGTTGTCAGGGATTGAAAATATTCATGCTTTTTTAAATGAAACTGCGAGAATGAAAACTCGTGAGTTAATAAGAACTTATTCAACTCTCCAAAAACATTTCACTCCTTTCCCAGTAGAGGAAAGGCAGGAGCTCTTAAGTCAATCCTACCCCCCAGACTTTGAGACACGTCTAGACGCCCCAAAATATCTCGAAATATTTAGGGGCGTAATTAATGCTCTTCATCAAGAAGAGAGGAACATAGCTGAACTGTACTTTTTAAAAGGATTGCCACAAAATACAATCGCAATAAGCTTCGGGAAAAAAGAATCCCATATTTCTCGAACAATAGCAAGAATTTTAAAAAAAATAAGCTCCGCACAAAGAAAGCATGGTTATCTATAAGGCTTAAAGCTTTGTCGGCTTAGGAACAAAGTTCTTGAGTTTAATTATGTATGATTTATAATATGAAAATAGTGAAAATTGCGCAACAGGATATGCCGGCACAAGCTAGAAAAAATTTTTCCATATAAAAGGGGAGGCAAAAAATATGTCATTAGACTATTTTGCAAAATTATTGACAAAAGAAGATGAGGATAAATTAAAAAAAGATATAACAAAGGAGAAGCTCGGTCATCTTTTTGACCAATATCTTTCAGAAGAAAAATTACAAATTGGATTATCAACCGATGCCTGGATATTCTCCGCTATCAACTTATACTTGGCAACACAAGGATGTTATCCTGAAAGAGGGTCTTTATTGGGGCAAGCCCTTGTTAAGAAAAATGACTTTCTAGAATTTATTATGCCTCATGACGAGGCAGGAGTTGTTTTAAATAAAATACAAAATATTCACGCAGAAAATGATGGGAATTTTATAAATTTTTTAAAAGAGACTTTCAATAAATGGGAAAAAGAAGGTTATGCGGAGACAGCAGAAGAATATCTTGAAGATTATCTTGAAGGCATTCAATCCCTTAAAGTCTTTATTGAAAAATGCTCAAAAGAAGGGAAGGGGCTGATAGTTCTTATCCCTTATTAATTCACCTCAATAAAAACCCTAAAAAGAGAACAACTCGATTCACAGTAGCATTTTGATATTCATAAGATGTTCAGCAACTCTTCTACAAATCATTACGGGTTGGAAGTTAGACCGTTTAAAAGATGGCTCTGCGCGGAGGGCTATATAACGAGACTAAATTTTATTTTTGATTTTAATGATTACACCTTCAGGAAATATGCGGCTTAAGCTTTTATCTTTTAACTTTTTTGGAATATCTTCTTTGTAAACTAAACCTAAAAGTTCATATTCTCCTTCAAATACAACAAATTTTGCAACTCCAGATTTTATTGGAACTTTATTTTTATCAAAAACATCAAACCATATTGAAAACTTTGGGACGGCAACCCCAACTTTTCTCGGTGGACCAATCATTTCTATCTTTGCATTATAAAAAGAAGCATCTAATTTTGTTTCTTTTAAAATAATTTTTTCCAACTTGTTTGAATCTGATTTTTCAATTTTTATGGTATCGATTAGCGGAGAGTAACCATTCATTATGTTTAATGAAAACAAATAAAAGCATCCCAAAATTGTGGCGCTTATTACAAATATAAGAAAAAATAAAAATTTTATTGTTTTCATATTTATTTGTCGAATTATAGCCCTTTGAAAGCTTAATTATACAATGGCAATTCTATCATGGATACGATATTATTAAAATTGCATTTTTTTACTATTTCGCTTATCTTTATTGCAAGCTCTTGCCGGATTATTTTTAAGTATTGCATTACTACAAGGAGACCAGCATACTCTGCTCAAGGAGATTTTTGTATTAACGATAATTTTATTTTTGAGATTGGGGGGAAAAAGAAATCATTCAAACAGATCAAAGACATTGATAATTCCTATTTAGCAATTGATAAAGTCGAATCTGGGATTAGAAACAAAATTCCACTTTGGTTTTTCGGGTTTTTATACTAAAATCTTAAATAAACACATGGCAACTTACATATCAATCCTCCGCGGAATAAATGTCAGCGGGCAAAAAAAGATAAAAATGGAGGCACTAAAAGCCCTTTATGAATCCCTTGGTTTAAAAAACATCATAGTTTATATCCAAAGCGGCAATGTAATTTTTGAATCAAAAGAGACAGACATAAAAAAACTTACTATAAAAATCGAGAAAAGAATAAAGACTTCATTTGGATTTGATGTTGTTGTTTTTATAAAATCCAAAAATGATCTTCAGAAAATATTTAGTAAAAATCCTTTCACAAAAAAAGATCCAAAAAGCATCTATATCACATTCTTGTCAGATATTCCGGAAAATATCCCAACCGAGGAAATTAACAGAGTAAAAGATAAATCAGAAGAATTTGTCTTTTTAGGAAAAGAAATTTTTCTTTTCTGCCCTAATGGCTATGGCCGAACAAAACTTTCTAACAATTTCTTTGAAGGAAAGTTAAAACTATCTGCTACTACAAGAAATTGGAATACTATAAATAAGTTATTACGCTTGCTAAGCATTAAAAACCGCAATATTATTTTCAATAAGAATGAGGCGCTTTTATGATAGAAGTCAAAGAAAGCATTGTTATAAAAACTACTCCTGAAAAAATTTGGAATTTTTTAATATCTTTGCATCAAAAAGACACATATAAAAAATGGCATCAAAAAGATCATATAATATTAAAAATTCTAAAAGGTAATGGTGCCGATATTGGTTCGATCTTTTATGCAGAAGAATACATTGGGAAACGCATTTTAAGGCTCAAATATAAACTTGTTAAGGCAGAATATCCCTTTTATTTAGAATATAAGCCTATTTTCCCATCATCAATCTTCGCAAACGGAATTGGTTCCTTCAAAATGGAACCTATTGATAACTTACAGACAAAATTTATCGCTTATATCAAAGTTGGCTTAAAACCAAAAATTATCGACTGGCTTTGGTGTAAAATAATCACAGTTTTTTTTAAGGAAGAAGATTTAGTCAAACATGTCAAAGAAGAAGGAGAAAACACTCGCAAGGTTTTAGAAAATCAAGAGTAAATCTTTATAAAAATAATTTGAGAATATATGAATTTAATAGGAAAAGCGACAATTCACCCATTATTCTTTTATAGTGGCAAAATACTAGGATATGTTCTATGGATTATTTACTTGCTCTCTCTTTTTAATATAATAACCAATAATCCGCCGTTTAATTTTTTAAAGATCATACCATATGTATTATCAATAATAGGATTAGCACTTGTTCTTATAAGCATGATAAATTTAGGTCGTTCAACAAGATTAGGGCTTCCAGATGAAAATACAATATTTAAATCCAATGGTTTATATCAATTAAGCAGAAACCCCATGTATCTTGGCTTTAATTTTTTCACCATATCAGCGATTGTTTTCACATGGAATTTTTTTATTGCTCTAAGTGGGATTTATAGCATAATAATATATCACTTTATAATTATCGGAGAAGAAAAATTTTTAGAGCAAGCGTTTGGTAGTAAATATATTGAATACAAAAAAAGAGTAAGGAGATATATTTAATAGCTTTCCTTACCCCAAAATGCTAAAATATTTTTCCAATGAAAAAAATATTGATTTTTATTCCTCTTTTTCTAATCCTGCTATTCAATTGCGGGATATGCAAAAAACTTAAGGCTCCAAATAAATAAAAAGCATTCCCTCAAAGGATCCCCCCTCAAGCTCTTGCCGGATTATTGCCGGATTATTTTTAAAATGGTATAATTCCAATTAAGGATGTACAAACCGAATTATAAAATAACTCCCATAATCACCCAGCAAACAGCTTTAATATCTTCAGCAAGAGAAGTGATTTTAAATTCTCCTCTTCTTCCTAAAATTGAAGGCCGCTTAAAAAGAGATGCTTTGATAAGCCGATATTCTACCTATAATAAGGTATGAAAATTGCTATAATAGGGGATGTATATGAAAAAGCTAATATTTGTTTTGATTCTCGTCACTTGTTTATTCTTTTTTGTTATGGGGTGCTCAAATCTTAACCAAAGTCAACCTTCTGCTTCAAGCTCAAATTATTACCCTCATGCGGATGGTAATAGATGGGAGTATGGTTGTGGTATTTATACAACAGGCGAGGGGCTTATAGAAGGGGCTTCTTCTATCAAAAGTTCATATTTTAGCGGGACAACTACACTTTCTAATGATGTTATTGTTCAAAATTTATATAGTATCTATAACTCTGTGTCAGGAGAAGGACTTGCAATTCAATCAATTCAAAAATTTTTAAAGCCATTTAGTTTAAAAGGTTATTCAGCAACATCGTATCCCCCTGCATATATTTTAGTAAACAATAACGGAGCATATTTTTATGGTAATGAGTTAGAGATAACAACAGAAGCAACTCTCATTATTCCTGTTTCTTTGAAAATTGGGGATAAATGGCAGGATTCTTTTGGTTTTACATGCGAGGCAATAGGATATGAAACAGTTACTGTTCCTGCTGGTGCTTTTGAAACTATAAAAATAAAAGCAGGTGAGGATCTCTATTGGTGGTATGCCGATGGCGCTGGCGCTGTAAAATGTCTTCTGGATAATATTGTTGTGTCTGTTCCATCTTTTGAATCATCAACAAATAGAATAATTTCTGTTCTAGTAAATGGTTATTACATCGAAGAATTAAAAAGTAGAAATTTCTAAAAAGGGAATCTGAAATATGTATAAAAAGTTTGGATTTTTAGTTTAAATTTTTTTTCTAGTTAATCCTTATATGTTAAAATAAAATTTATTTCTTAATCCCCGTCAAAAAGTCAACAGAAGAAGCAATTACTTCTGTAGCTTGTTGGAGAAAAACATAATCAATTTTATCAGGAGTATCACAAGGCCTATTAAAGCAGTCGTTTTGGTGCCGTAATTCATCAGGAGTATCTTCAGAAAATAATATTGTGGGAATCCCTTCTTCTCGAAATTCATCGTCATCACTTGCCTCCCCAGAAATAAAAGATAATCTCGTCTCAATAATACCATCCTTTGTTATTGCCTTTTCTATGTCTTTTGCCAATTTTGCAGCCTCTTTGGAATACATTATATCCAAATTTTCAAGGGGGGCACCCTCTTCGTCAGACTTATTATTTCCAACCATATCAACGATTATTACCCCACCAATTTTTAATTTTTCTTCCGTGGACATCTGCCCCAGATAATATTTACTGCCTAAATTACCAAGCTCCTCTCCCACAAAAAAAACAATTTCCAAAGTAAACTCAGGTTTGCTTTTAGAAAAAAGCCTTACAACTTCAAGTAAAACAGCAACTCCTGAAGCATTATCATTTGCGCCATGACCTTTTGAATCATAATGTGCTCCAAGAATAATTTTTTTACTGCTACTACGCCCCGGAATTCTTACAATTATATTACTAACTTCTTTTCCTTTAGGAGATGCGGGCAAACAAAATATTCGGTCAAATATTATTATGGGTTTCCCCTGAATTTCAATTTTTATTTTATCCGAAGCTTCCCCCTGCCTACAAGCCGAAGTAATAGAAAAATTATTTTTTATGCCATCTGGAAGTCTCCGTTCAACTACAAAATTTTGAGCATAAAAACTATAGCCATAGTCTGTTAATTTTTGTGTAATATAATCCTTGGCCTTTTTAATTCCGTCCATATTGGAAGCATAGGCGCTACGCTCCCCTATAGCGGACAAGGCTTCTATGTGGTGTCTTAAATTTTCAGGACTTACCCCTTCTTCCTCTTCCAATATTTTTGTAGCGCCTAAAGGCACTAAAAAAACAGTCGCAAAAGGAAGAGGGGCAGGTATAGAATTATCCATTTTGATAAGCATCCTTTTATACCGGCGATGACACTCTTTTTCTCTCTATGTCTTATTTTATCGTAATAAACTATATTTTTCTTGCTACAACAACTTAAAATCAAAATACTGTTAAATTTTCTTCAACTTGTATTTTTGATCTTCTATACAACGCAAATCCCTGAAATCCCCCTCTCAAAAAAGCTGATAAAAAGGTAAGCATAGTTTAGCTCCACGAGACTTTTGTTAATTACCTTCAAATATAATCTAAAATACAAGCCAGAAAAAAGTCAGCAGCAAGAAGATTTAGTTGCTTCCTATAAAAACACGATTCAGTTCTTTGCGCTGTTGTGATAAAATAAAAAATTAGAGGGATCAAAGAAAATGCCACTGCCTCAATATTTTAAATCAATATTATGGTTTGCTGATTTTAGAAAAATTTCTTTAAAAAAAGATAAAGATATTATCCTGTTTCAAGCTTTAGAAAAGGGAAGAATGGAACATTTAAAATACTTAGCTAAAAAATTAGGTTCTAAAGTTATTTGCAACTTTGCCCAAAAAAATGCCCATAGATTTAGCCGCAAAAGCATATTACCGTTTGTTAAAGTGATGTTCTCAGGAAATTGATAATGAAAGATAAAATAATTTTGGAAATTTTAGACAAAAAAAGACAAAGCATCTTTAAAGAGTTGACAGCCCTTTTTCAGGATAAGAAGTACTATTTGGCAGGAGGAACCGCCTTAGCCCTGCAAATAGGCCATAGGGAATCTTTTGATTTCGACATTTTTAGGAACAAAGAAATCACTTTTCATTCTAAAAATAAAATCCTTAGATATTTTAGCAAAAATCATTTAATCAAAACGTTGGTTGATACCTCTGATGAATTGAGCGTTGTTTTAGATGATGAGATAAAAATTACCGTTCTGAATTATTTCTGGGATCCGATTTTCCCTTCAATAAAAAGCCGAGATTTCATTCCTTTGCTTTCGATAAAAGATATAGCCTGTACAAAAGCATATGCATTGGGAAGGCGAGGAAATTATAGGGACTATTTTGACTTATATATTATCATCAAAGATGGCTATGCAAGTATCTGGGAAATAATAAAATGGTGCAAAAAAAAATATGGAGATATTTTTAGTGAAAGGATGTTTTTGGAGCAGCTTACATACTTGGAAGATATAGAAAAAAATGAGCATTTAAAGTTTTTAAAAGAAAAATATGTTTCACCAAAATTTTTAGCCAAGTTTTTCAAGAAAAAATTGGAGATTAGTTTTTTAAACCAATCTCCAATCGCTACTTTCTAATATCCAATTTCTAGATCGCCTTACCCCCCGCTCCCCCCATCCTAACCCATACCTTTTTGTGTTAATATAAAATGACCTATGTAAAATGACTACTTACAGGAGTGAGAGAAAATGAGAATGAAAGCTTCCGAATTCAAAGCAAAATGCTTAGATGTGATGGATAAGGCACACAATTATTATGAGGAAATAATAATAACAAAGCATGGACATGATGTCGCCATGCTTGTGCCTGTCCTTTCCCCTCCAGCCAAATCAATATTTGGTTTTTTGAAAGGTTCTGTAAAAATCAAGGACAATATAGTAAGACCACAAAAGGAAAAATGGGAAGCGGATAAAAATGGATAATGAGATTTTGATATCTGGGTTAAGGCAAGGATGGAACGCACTCTTCACGACAAGCAGAGGTAAAGAAGTAAAAAACACAAGCTTTAAACTAGCAAGTCCTTGGCAAAGCGGACACCGGACTCCTCGTCCTGATCCTCGGCATCGCCAACGTATCGAGAAGTACTATGTAAGTTGACTTCAATGTTGCTGTCCCACGAACCGCCTCGTATCATCACTTGGACTTCATTGCTATATTCCTCGTGACAAGAGTCGCTCATCCATTGCCAAACAGTTCCTATTAATCCAAGGAAGCCTTCCCCTGTCTTCTTTAACTTAGTCACATCGCTTGTTCCACCGCCCGAACCTATGACCGCGACAATTCTGTTCTCGTTATCATCAATGGGCATTATATTATCTGGATATTTTTTCCCATCCGTACCAGCAGCAGCTCTCTCCCACTCTTGTTCTGTTGGAAGCCTTAATCCTAACAGGGAAGCTAATGCTGTTGCCTCTGTATGACTAAGAAATACCATAGGAGAATTGGCCTTGCCCTCATCAGTCTCTTCAATAGAAACTGCAAGCGATTTTTCCAATCGAGCTTGTGGGTTTTCGATAATATCAGCTAGATCAGGCACTAATTCAATTATTTTTGCAAATTGTCCATTAGTAAGCGGCGTTTC
>MEUA01000013.1 GCA_001771505.1 candidate division WOR-1 bacterium RIFOXYB2_FULL_36_35 | reverse complement strand
GCAAAATATAATAGAAAAAGTTTTCTTTTGTCTGAATGTTGGGTGAGGGCTGTTGTCTGTGATACATAAAAGAGAAAGTCAGGAGACAATCGTAAAAGCATGGGGAGATACTGATAATTGAAAACAATTATTTTACAACAAAATTAATTAATTTCTTTGGGACATAAATGACTTTTACAACTTGTTTTCCTGAAAGGAAATTTTGCGCTTTTTCACTTTTTAAAGCTAACTTCTCAATGTTTTCTTTAGAATCATTAACAGATACTATAATAGTATCACGAAGCCTCCCATTAACTTGAACAGGAATTGTCATTTCATCTTCAATAATTATTTTTGAATCAAAAACCGGCCACACTTGACTACAAACAAATCCATCGTTTCCCAACATTACCCAAAGTTCTTCCGCTAAATGAGGGGCAAAAGGAGAGAGCATTAAGACTAATTGTTCTAGCTCCCACTTGCCAATATCATCTTTTGTGTCATAAAAGGCATTTGTCAATTCCATGAGCTTTGCAATCGCCGTATTAAACGAAAAGCTTTCAATATCCTCCGTTACCGCTTTAATCATTTGATGCGTTTTCTTTTTAGTTTTCTCATTGTTGCTATCTGTTTTTTGATTTCTGCTTTCTATTAAACGATACACTCTATTTAAAAACCTAAAAGCCCCTTCAACCGCGGTATCCGACCATTCAAGCTCCCTTGTAGGAGGTGACGCAAACAATATAAATAAACGAGCTGTATCTGCCCCATATTTATTTACAATATCATCCGGATCAACAACATTCCCCCGGCTTTTACTCATCTTCGCTCCGTCTTTTATAACCATCCCCTGCGTCAAAAGATTAGAAAAAGGTTCATCAACATTAGAATATCCTGCATCAAACAAGACTTTTGTAAAAAATCTGGAATATAACAGATGTAAAATCGCATGTTCTATTCCACCTATGTATTGATCAACAGGCATCCAGTTAGCTGCCAGCTTATGGCTAAATGGCTCATGGCTATTTTTAGGATCACAATATCTGAAATAATACCAGGATGAACAATTAAAAGTATCAAGAGTATCTGTTTCACGAATTGCATCACCGCCGCAAATCGGACATTTCGTATTTAAAAATTCTTGAGAGGTTTTTAGCGGCGAGCCCCCCTCCCCCGTAAACTTGACATCAGTTGGAAGCTTAACAGGAAGATCCTCTTTTTTAACAGGGACAATGCCACATTTATCACAGTAAACAATCGGTATCGGAGCACCCCAATAACGCTGGCGGGAAATCAGCCAATCACGGAGTTTGTAGTTTACAATCCACCTGGCAACCCCCTCTCCTTCAAGCCAATCACCTATATTATCGAGCGCTTCAGAACTTTTTTGGCCGTTAAACTGAGCGGAATCAACCATATAGCCTTCACCTTCAAAAGCTTCTGTAAGAATAGGACACGTTGGATCCGGATAATTAGAACAAATCACAATCTTCATTGGCAAATTATTCTGTTTAGCAAACTCAAAATCTCTCCCATCATGGGCGGGAACCGCCATAACAGCGCCTGTCCCGTATTCCATCAGGACGTAATCAGATGTCCAAACAGGTATCTTCTCGCCGTTTGCGGGATTAATCGCATATCCTCCGGTAAAAACTCCATCTTTTGCTTTTTTTACAGTTCTGTCGTGAACCGATTCATGCCTTACTTTTTCTTGGTATTTTTTTACCGCTTCTTCCTGCTCTGTCCCTTTCGAAAGTTCTTCCGTCAGGGGATGCTCGGGAGCCAATACCATATAGGTCACACCAAAAATAGTATCAGGGCGAGTCGTAAAAACTTTTAGCTTCTGTTTAGATGTTGGAAATTGAATTTCCAATCCTTCCGACTTTCCTATCCAATTTTTTTGCATCAGTTTAACAGATTCAGGCCAACCACCAAGTTTTTCAAGATCATTTAAAAGCCTGTCCGCATATTCTGTAATTTTAAAAAACCATTGCGTAAGTTTTCTCTCCTCAACAAGAGAATCACAACGCCAGCAGGAACCATCTTTTACCTGTTCATTTGCAAGAACTGTTTCACATTTTGGGCACCAGTTTACCGAAGATTCTTTTCTATGGGCCAACCCTCTCTCATACATTAAAAGAAACATCCACTGGGTAAATTTATAATAATCAGATTTACTTGTATTAACCTCTCGATCCCAATCATAGGAAAGGCCAAGCCTTTTAAGCTGAATTCTCATCCTCTCCACGCACTTATCTGTCCATGATTCTGGATGAGAGTTATGTTTTATTGCAGCATTTTCAGCAGGCATCCCAAACGCATCCCAACCTATAGGATTTAACACATTAAATCCGGACATCCTCTTAAAACGGGCGACAATATCTCCTATTGCATAATTGCGGACGTGTCCCATGTGGATATTCCCTGAAGGATAGGGAAACATAACAAGATTATAAAATTTCTTTTCTCCTTCAGTCGTAGCAAAAATATTACTCTCTTCCCATTTCTTTTGCCATTTTATTTCAATCTCCTGGAGTTTATATTCTGACATATTCTATGATTATACCTTTTTATGAATCAACACAACCGCATATGCCGAAATCCCTTCGCCTCGTCCGGTAAAACCCATCCCCTCCTCAGTCTTTCCCTTAATATTAATATGTGAAATATCTATCCCCAAAACTCCAGCCAAGATCTCTCGCATACTACTTATATGATCTTTCAGTTTTGGAGACTGACAAACGACCGTAGTGTCAACATTGTTTACCGCAAAACCTTTTTTGTCAATTTCTTTTACTATTTGTGATAACAATTCAAGACTAAAGACATCTTTATATTTTGGGTCTGTATCGGGGAAAAAATCTCCAATGCTCCCCGCACCAATAGCTCCAATCAAAGCGTCAATTATTGCATGAATTAAAACATCGGCATCAGAATGGCCAAGAAGTCCCTTGTCATTTGGGATCTCAACTCCGCCAAGAATAAGCTTACGGCCTTTTACTAATTTATGAGCGTCATATCCAAAACCTATTCGCATTTCACCCTCACAAATTTTCGTCTGCCAACCTGTATTACTCTTTCAGAGGTTAAATCCAACAGCCCTTTTTCTTCTGAAAAGACTTTCTCATCAATTTTAACCCCGTTTTGTTTTATAAGCCTTTTTGCCTCCCCATTTGATGAAGCTAAGCCTGTATCGACTAAAACCCTGATAATTTCGAGATTTCTCTCTTTGAAAGTTTTTAATGGAATATCACCTGGCAATTCTTTTCTTGAAAAAAGAGATTCAAAAGCCTCTTGCGCTTTTTGTGCATCTTTTTCCGAATGAAAACGGGCAACAATTATCCTGCCAAGCTGCTTTTTTGCCTCCATAGGATGCATAACTCTTATCTTTTCAAGCTCAACATCGGTTAAAAGCTCGTAGTAACGAACCATAAGCTCATCTGAAATCGACATAATCTTTGCAAACATCTTATCGGCCTCTTCTGTAACACCGATGTAATTCCCTAAGGATTTGCTCATTTTCTGTATACCGTCTAACCCTTCAAGAATAGGCATAGTAAGAACAACTTGAGGCTGTTTACCATATTCTCTTTGGAGCTCACGCCCCACAAGCATGTTAAATTTCTGATCTGTCCCTCCAACTTCAAGGTCAGAGTCCAGCACAACAGAATCATACCCCTGCATCAACGGATAACTAAATTCATGGACTGCGATCGACTGTTCATTTTTAAATCTCTTCTCAAAATCATTCCGCTCAAGCATTCTGGCAACTGTATACTTACTTGATAATTTTATGGAATCCTCAAAAGTCATTTTTTTAAACCATTTACTATTGTAGACAACCCCTGTTTTTGACTTGTCAAGAATCTTAAAAACCTGATCTTGATAGGTTTTAGCATTCTTTTCTATCTCTTCTTTCGAAAGAGCCTTTCTTGTTTCCGATTTACCGGTCGGATCCCCTATCATAGCGGTAAAATCGCCTATCAAGAAAATTATTTCATGGCCTAGATCTTGAAGTTGTTTTAGTTTATTTAGGACAACTGTATGGCCCAGGTGGATATCAGGCGCGGAAGGGTCGGCTCCAAATTTAATTTTGAGAGGTTTTCCTTTTTTAAGTTTTTCTACAAGCTCATTTTCGGGAATAAGTTCAACAATTCCGCGTTTGATAATATTTAATTGTTCTTGAATCGGTTTCATTTGTTTTTGATTTTATCATATTTACCCCGATTATTCACGATAAAACCAGATACTAACAAATTAAGAAACATTTACTCGAGGTATGAACCCCGATTATCCTAATCGGGGTGAATAATCGGGGTTTATAGTTGAAATTCTGCGATGAATTCGTTGATAAAAAAATCTAAGGGAAAAGGAGTTATAAACATATGAGAGTTGTACCGGCAGCCTTTTTTCATGGCAGAAATAAATCAATTCTTTTTGATATGGATGGAACAATCATTTGTACAGAGCCATTACATATACAAGCATGGGTTAAAGTTTGTCATCATCTGGGAATCTCTTCCGATAGTATTTCAAAAGAAAGAATCCCCGGAATATCAGGGATGGTAACTGCAGAGCAATTATCACAACAACTACTACAACAAACACAAAGAAGAAAATCTCCTAATGAAATCTACAAAATAAAATCTGAAGCATATAGAAGCTTCCTTCAACAGGCGCCACTTAAAGATGTTGAAATTCCAGGATTTAGAACTTTTTTCCAATCTTTAAGTTGCCAAAAAGGGCTTATTACTTCTTCCCCAAGAATAGAAGTAAATATGGTTTTAAAAATATTAGGAATTGATCAAGCCAGTTTTGGGTCAATCATATCAAAAGAAAATGTTAAAATACCAAAACCAGCCCCCGAAGGATATTTTCTATCTATGGAAAAAATGCGAGTTCAGGCTAACATTTGTTTAGGATTCGAAGATAGTCTTTCAGGGATTACAGCTCTTATTAGCGCTGGAGTAAAAAATATTGTTGTAATAGGAACATCATTATCTCAACAGCAATTAACAACCTTTATGGCAAACTATGAAGGGGTTAATTACAGTTATATCAAAAACTACAATGAGTTAAACCCCGATTATTCTCGATAAAACCAGAAACTAACAAACTGGGAGTGAGGAAAAAGCCTCTTTTAATTTCTTGTCAGACACATTATCAACCACAACAACTTTTCCGATCTTTACCGGCAAAACAAAACGTGCTTTCCCAGACTTTGCCTTTTTATCCATATATAAAGTTTTAATAATATCAGAAGCCTTTAAATCACATTTTGTCGGCAAACCAAGCCTGGAAATTAAAGAGACAATTCTGATCAAATCTTTTTCTTTCAGCATTTCTAATTTAAAAGCAAGATTTGAAGCAGCAAACATTCCTATGGCAATTGCTTCACCATGGGTATACGTCGAATAATTGGTCAAAGACTCAATCGCATGCCCAAACGTATGTCCAAAGTTCAAAATCATTCTCAAATGAGATTCTTTCTCATCTTTTGAAACAACTTCCGCTTTTATAGCAGCACAACGCCTTACAATCTCTATCCAAAAATCAGGTGTAGTTTTGGGATTTGCCTCTAAAAGTTCAAACAACTCCGGATCTTTTATAATTCCATATTTCACAACTTCAGCTAAGCCCGTCTTTATCTCTCTCATAGGAAGAGTCTTTAAAAAATCTGTGTCTATTAAAACAAATTTAGGCTGATAAAAAGCTCCTATCAAATTTTTACAAGAGGCATGATCGACACCTGTTTTACCGCCAATTGAAGCATCAACCTGCGCCAATAAAGTTGTCGGGATCTGAATAAAATAAATCCCCCTCATATAAGTTGCAGCCGCAAATCCCGCCAAATCCCCGACTACTCCCCCACCAAAAGCAATCAAAAGGGTATCTCTGTGAAGTTTTAATGTTGCCATCTGATCATAAACAGCAGAAACAGTATAAAGCTTTTTGAAATCCTCCCCCGGCGGAATATTTACGATAAAAGCTTTGTAAGGTTTTAATAATTTGAGCAATCTTAAACCATAAAGTTTGGCGACATTTGTATCTGTGATAATAACTATTTTAGAAAATTTAAGATTTTCAACGTATTGTTTTATTTCTTTAATAATCCCTGAACCAGAAATAATATCATAGCTTCTATCATTTAAATCAACTTTTATTTTTTTCATAATACTATTTATTTTCCAAGGCAATATTGTTTAACTCTTTAAAATATTCTATAACTTTCTTCACTACTTTATCAATAGTAAGATTGGATGTATCAATTTTATAATCCGCAACTTTTTCATAAAGAGGCTCGCGCTTTTTTAAAATCTCTCTTATCCTCTCCTGCTTATCCCCCTCTTCAATTAAAGGTCTATTCTTGACAAATTTGACCCTTTCAAAAATGACTTCCGGTTTGGTATAAAGGAGTATAAGAGGCCCAATTTGCTTAAGCATTTGAACATTTTCAGGACGTAAAACCATTCCGCCGCCTGTAGCAATTACAAAACGGTCATAATCTTGAAGAGTTCTTATGACTTCCGTCTCCAAATCACGAAAATACCTCTCTCCGTTTTCTTTAAAAATATCGTTAATTTTCTTCTTTTCGGTTTTCTCTATAACTTCATCAGTATCAAGATAAGAAAATCCTAACTGTTCCGCGACTTTTTTCCCAACATCAGATTTACCAGTCCCCATAAAACCTATAAGAACAATATTACTCATAAGTTCCCCTCCTTCAGTATAAGCTGCTTGCTAGCTATAAGCCATAAGCTATAAGCCATAAGCTATAAGCCATAAGCCAATATGCCCCCGACACGATTCGAACGTGCGGCCACCGGTTTAGGAAACCGATGCTCTATCCATCTGAGCTACGGGGGCAGGATTAGTAATTAGTTTTTTGTAGTTTGTAATTTGCAAAATACAAATTACAATCGCAAGAGACAAACTACAATTTACATTTTATCTCACCAATATACTTTTTTACAGCCAATTTAATAACTTCTCTAAGATTCGCATATTTTTTAACAAATCCCGGGGGATTCGGATACATTCCCAGCATATCATATGTCACTAAAACCTGTCCGTCACAGCTATCACCCGAACCGATCCCAATTACAGGAATCTTCAATGCTTTTGATATCTTCTTAGCCGTTTCAGGGTCAACAAGTTCCAAAACTATAGCAAAACACCCCGCTTTTTCAAGTGTTTTTGCCTCTTTCAATAGTTTATTTCCCCCCTTTTTGTCCCTACCATGAATTTTGTAACCTAATAAATTAACAGATTGGGGAGTAAACCCTAAATGCCCCATTACAGGAATGCCCGCTTTTATAATTTGTTTAATTGTCTCAACATACCCCACCCCTTCAACCTTTACAGCTTCTCCTCCCGCTTTAACCAAATCTATCGCGTTTTTTACAGCCAGGTCACTATCATGCTGGAAAGAACCAAAGGGCATATCTGCAACAACGAGGGCATGCGTAACTACCCTGGAAACAGCCTGAACATGAATTATCATCTCTGTCATTGTCACAGGAAGGGTGTTCCTGTACCCTAACATAACATCTCCCAAAGAATCGCCTACTAGGATAACATCAATCCCCGACTCATCCAAAACAGAAGCCATAAGAGAATCATAAGCTGTCAGCATCGCTATCTTTTTTTTAGACTGTTTAGAAGATATAAGTGACCTAGAAGTTATTTTTTCTTTTTTCGCCATGGTAAAGTAAAATCAACCTTTGAATACTGCTCACGATAAAGAGAAAAAAGCTTTTCCTCCAGCATTTCGCGAGTTAAAAACCTTGTTAAATAGCCGTTCTCTGCTATTGAGATGGTACCGTTCATTTCAGAAATAACGATAACTATCGCATCTGTAATTTCAGATAGACCAACAGCAGCCCTATGCCTTGTTCCCAACCTTTTATCGAGCAATCTTGATTCGGATAAAGGTAAAAGAGATCCTGCCGCCAAAATTCTATCTCCATGAATAATCACCGCGCCGTCATGAAGAGCCGATTTATTATTAAATATTGTGGTAAGCAACTGCTGGGATAAAAGACCTTCTATTTTTGTTCCAGATTCTATGTATTCATTTAATCCCGTACTGCGTTCAAGAACAATTAGCCCTCCTGTCTTCTCTTCGGAAAGCTGCTCTATTGCGCGAACAAGCGTCCTTATAAACCAAGAAGAGGGCTGGGGAGTAAAACCAAGCCTTGTTACAAATCTTCCGCGCCCCAATTGTTCAAGGGCACGCCTAAGCTCAGGCTGGAAAACAATTATTAAAACAACCAAAATTGCGGCAGCAAATTTTTCAAAAAACCAATTAATTGTATTTAACCCTAAAATTCTGGCAGTGGCAAAAGCAAACAACAAAATTATTATTCCTCTGATAAGATTGGCAGCTCTTGTCCCCCTAAGCCATAAAAGGATATAATATAAAAACACAGTGACAATAAGAACATCAATAAGATCCAAAATCCACCTAAGATGCATCACTGCCTCCTCTTTTTTACTAATCTTTACCGAGCATTATATCACAGGGCGGGTATTTACCACCACACCTCAAAAGGTAATATTCACCCCGATTATTCACCCCGATTAGGATAATCGGGGTTCATACCTCGAGTAAATGTTTGACAATTTGTTAGTTATTGATTCTGATATGAATAATCGGGGTTCATAAGCCCTTATCGGAGTCGGATTAAACTACAAAAATATCCTGAAATTTAAAAAACAATCTATCAATAACATGCTATATAGGAATTTAGTGTTTAAGGCAAATGAAGAATACTTTAGGTAAGAATGATTAATATTATGTTGAGCTTATTATGTTTTTAAATCATCTTTAATTCTTCATTTTATTAAGGGGGATAAAAAATGTTTAATAAAAAAATAGTTTCATTTGATTTAGGTAACACTGTTGACTGTGATATCTCTCAAGCTCTGCTAGACAAAATAAAAAGAGTGCGAGAGGGAAAAGAGCCTTTTTCAGATGAAATTGCGGATGAAATAAAAAAAATCGGCATCCCTATTATAAAATCTCGTATTCCTCAAATTATTCAGAATGGAAATATTGAAACTATTTTAATATGGTTGATAACCTCAAGGGGAAATTTGCCTGACGAATTAGCCAATAGAAAAGAATTTCCCGTGAATAGCCCTATTATACTAAACACAGGCTTATTCAATGTTTCTATCACCTCTTTTGGTTCAAGCAGGGTAGAAGAATTATCAAAAATGACGGTAGATTCCATAATTATTATTAAGACTGATGAAGAAATAAGCTCGCTTGCAATACTTGCAAATCTTATAACTTCAGGAGAGCCTTCTCCTAAGGTTGAAAAATACTTAAGATTAAGCGATCTGCCAGTAATAAAATATCCGTTTTTTTTAAAGCTTTTTAACCCTGATCATATAAAACAAGCACTTAAAAGAGCCAGAGGGAAGGCTCTAATTGTTGCTGATTTGGAAAGTGACAGTGATAAAACATTAAGCTTTTTTGAATCGCTAAGACGTGAAGGAGATAAAACCCCAATTATTATTGTAACAGCTGACAACAGTATGGACTCTTATAGAAGAATTGATTCAACCTGTGATTTTTTTATGTACAAACCAATCGGCATAGGGGATATCAACTTTTTAAGTGACCTATTAGTTAGTAGGCCCCAATAATAGATCAATCAATCAATCAATCAATCAAACAAGCTGCTGATAGATCTGTTTTCATAATTTCTCTTTATCGCTTCCGCCAAAAGTTCCGCGGAAGAGATCAGTTTAAACCCTTTAAACTGTTTCTCTTTTGGGATAGGAACAGAATCGGTAAAAACAGCCTCCTTAAAATCGGCATTGCTCATTTTGAGAACTGCATCGCCTGATAAAATCCCATGAGTGGAAACAACATAAATATCATTATTACAACCTGCCTGCCTAAGAGCGTTAACTCCTGCCGTAATCGTCCCCGCAGTATCTATCATATCATCTGTAATAATTACAGTCTTCCCATCAACATCCCCGACAACATGAGTAACATCAGATTTATGATGATCAGCTCGAACTTTGTGCAGAATGGCAAGTTCTGCGCCAATTCTATCAGCCAATTTTTTGGCGACTTTCGCACGGCCAGTATCAGGAGCTACAACAACCATATTTTTTAAATTTTTCTCACTGATATAACTTGAAAACAGAGGAAGAGCTGTCAACGTGTCCACAGGAATATTGAAAAAACCTTGTATCTGATCAGAATGTAAATCCATAGTTATTATACGGTCAGCGCCCGCAGTCTCCAATAAATTTGCAACCAATCTTGCGGAAACAGGCTCACGTGAAGCCGCCTTTCTATCCTGTCTTGCATAACCAAAATGAGGAAGAACAACAGTAATTGATTCAGCAGAAGCTCTCTTCATCGCATCTATAATAATAAAGAGCTCCATCAAATCTTCATTAACCTTTTCAGTACAGGTTTGAATAATAACTGCAGAATGGCCTCTAATATTAGTTAAGATTCTAGCGTAAATTTCTCCACCGGAAAATCTTGATATTTTTATTCTCCCCGGTTCAATCCCCAGATATTTTACAATTTTCTCTCCGAGTTCAGGATGGGAAGTTCCATAAAAAACACAAAGTTCAGAATTTACCATTTAAAGACTCCTTTATTCTGAAAATATTTTACGAAGGTATTCTAACATTGTAGGCGTTTAGTTTACAAGTAAAATTATGCCTCATAAAAGGAATCTCGGTTACTATTACGACAAGTTATCTTTTAAGATTGAATTCTCTTTTAAGACTGAATTCTCCGTTAGCATTAATCTCCGCATCATTCGTTAAAGAAAAATGCTCCAAAAAATCTTTTAAAGGAATGATCAAATCATATACATCTCGGTTTCCTATTTTATTAGCCCTCGCTCCTTCCATATTTTCTAAAAAACGAACCCTTATTATCTTTTCATCGTTTTCAATTAAAAGATCGGCAATCCATTTACGTATCATGTTATCGGTAATCCCCTTTTTTCCCAAGAGTTTTATAAAGTCTTTTTCTCTCATCTCTTTTTGTGTGGCCTTCCAACCCGTAGAATAAAACTCAGAACCAAAATCAAATCTATAATGAAAACACTTTGTCCCAAATCGAAGAGTATTTGGAATCCAGTTTATGTGCTCAGAAATCTTATCTATGTTATCAGCAAGAGCATACAATCCTTTAACAATTCTTAACCTTCCTTGTGTTAAGGTCGAATATTTAATAGTGAAGCTCACATCACCTGAGCTAATAGCTCCCGTCTTCTCAACAGTTCTTACTTTAATCATAGCAGGTGGAAGAGAAACACTTACTTCTAAGCTTGTAAGCTTAGCCGCAGCATTCAATACGCCGGAACTCAACGTCAACCCCTTTCCTATGCTATCAGCTTCAGGTTGCAATGCTTCGCCCAAACGGATCGCAAATTTAGGATCAGCCCTTCGTATATCTCCAGGAATTTCAGCTAATGCTGCCTTTGTTTTACCTGAAAGCGTACTTAAACCAGTTTGTGCCCACGCAGCAATATTTCTCACTTTACCTTTTACACTTGTAGTCACTGTCATAAATATCTCCTCCTAATATATTATTCATATTGATAATCTAATTATATTAATAGATCGTTATAAGTATCCTGAAATTTCAAGCTATTTTGCTGTAAGGCCAAATTAACCCCGATTAGGATAATCGGGGTGAAGAATGATAGCAGGGGTATTTATTGGGCTTGTTGCATAATGGTCATTCCCGTGAAAACGGGAATCTATTTCTCAGAAAACAAGATGGATCCCCGCTTTCGCGGGTATGACAAATTGCAAAATCCCCTATTATGCAACAAGCCCATTATGATAATCGGGGTTAAGAATGATAGAGGAGGTATTTATTACTGTGGAAAAAGGCCAGTAAGCGCCCATAAAATGATATAAGAGAAAAAAACTAAAAAATAGTCACTCTAAACAGCGGAAACAATAGTCCCCTCAAGAACCCACGATTTTGCGGATTTAATTTCTACGGGAACTATTTGGAACAGCAAATCCTTTCCCCCTTCAAAATAAACAACTTTGCTCCCTCTTGTTCTGCCGGAAAGTCGGCCGTCTTTGGCTTCCCCTTCCACCAAAACGTCCACAGTTTTATTTACAAGTTTTTGATTTTTTTCAAAAGCCATATCCGATACCACTCGCATAATTTTTTGTAAACGTTCTTTTTTAACTTTATCATCAACCTGATTATCCATAGCCGCAGCTTTTGTGTCAGGACGAATTGAATATACAAGGGTATTTACAGAATCAAATTCAGCTTTTTTTATAATATCCAAAGAGTCTTGAAAATCCTGATCT
>MEUA01000012.1 GCA_001771505.1 candidate division WOR-1 bacterium RIFOXYB2_FULL_36_35 | reverse complement strand
TACCAAAGATACGTCCCCAGACGATTTTATCTCTTCAAAGCTTCTATATAACTCTTTTATCGGGCTTCTTTCTATTGTCTTCTCCAAATCAAAAGATACTACCTTTTTATATATCATTTCATAAGAACATAAGTTTGGGCTGTGCCCTCACGCTTTTTCCTGCCTATGTCTCCTTACTTCGCTTTCGAAAAATAAGTCATGAAGTTTCAACTAAATTTCTAAAATTCATTATGCTATACTTATTTCATGCCTAAACAGTTAAAAATCTCCCCCGTGCAAGGGCTACAAGGTGAAGTTTCGCTTCCAGGCGACAAGTCGATTTCCCATCGCGCGATCATGTTGAGCTCGCTGGCAAGCGGAGAAAGCATTCTCCACAATTTTCTACAGTCTGAAGATTGCATCGCAACCGCCAATTGCTTCCGTGAAATGGGGATACAAATAAAGTTTGAAGGAGATAAAGCTTTTGTCGTCGGCAAAGGATTGCAAGGGCTTTTCCGACCAAGTAAAACTCTTGATGTTGGCAATTCCGGCACAACAATGCGGCTCCTTTCCGGAATGCTTGCAGGGCAAAAATTTGAATCACAAATTACTGGCGACTCTTCAATACAAAAAAGACCGATGAAAAGGATTATAGCGCCTCTCTCTCTTATGGGAGCAAAAATAGAAGGAATTCAAGGGGCTAAAAATGAGATATTCCCTCCGCTTAAAATCACAGGAACCAAACTTTCGGGAATTGAGTATAATTTAAAGGTTGCTTCCGCGCAGGTCAAGTCAGCAATACTTCTTGCAGGCCTTTATGCAGGCGGGCAAACAACTATCATTGAACCCATCCAGACGAGAGACCATACCGAGAGAATGTTCGGTTTTTTTGGCATCAATTTAACGCGGTTTAATAGAGAAATTTCCATAGAAGCCCCAAATGATTTTGTGGGTCGAGAAATTTTTGTTCCGGGAGATATTTCTTCCGCCGCCTATTTTATCGTGTCCGCGCTTATCGTTCCAAATTCTAATATTACTATTAAAAATATCGGAACAAATCCTACAAGGACAGGGTTTCTCCAAGTTTTAAAAAAAATGGGCGCACAAATTGAGATTGCAGACGAAGAGGTTTTATCGGGAGAACCGAGAGCCACAATTAAAATTAGAAAGCAGATCGTAGCGACACAAAATCTTGTGCCGTCTGCAGGGTTGAAAGGGATCGAAATTGGTGGGGAGATAATTCCAAATATAATTGATGAGATTCCTATTCTTGCGGTTTTGGCGACACAGGCTGAAGGGATCACAATTATAAAAGATGCAGTGGAACTTCGTGTGAAAGAGAGCGACAGGATAAAGACAACAGTTTCCGAGCTTAAAAAGATGGGCGCTGATATTTCCGAAAAAGAGGATGGGATGGTAATTCACGGACCAACAAAATTAAAAGGGGCAAAAATCCAAAGCTATGGAGACCACAGGATAGCAATGTCAACCGCCATTGCAGGACTTGTTGCGGAGAGCGAAACAATAATAGAAGAAGCTGCTTGCATTGAGACTTCTTTCCCAGGATTTGAAGCGCGGATTCAACAATTGATTACTAATAGCTTATATATCTAAAAAATCGTAGGTACACAAGACTTATAAATTGGAGGAAATATGTTATCAATTTTTTTCTTAGCGTTAATATTTTCTATGTTGGCAGTTTTAATGTTAAAGCCAACTATTTTTGCATTTAAAATTTTTCCTAAAGCAGTTAAAGCCCGCCTTTTAGTTTTATTTTTACTTATTTCTATTGCTTCAAGTTGTTTTTTTGTTTCTTTATTTATAGAACGAGCCAGAATGCCTTATAACGAGCTCGGCAGATATTTTGATAGCGATCATGTAGTTGTGTATTTTGAACAAGCAAAGGAAATTTATGGAATTTTTGCTTTTCTCTCTTTAGTCTCTACTATGGTTATTTTATATGCTATTTACAAAACGAATAAAAAATGAAATGGATTATAAACGCAGGCATATATAATCCTCTAAAAATCATTCGCATAAAAATAGGATAAAAAAACTATACAAATCTTCTGATTTCTGAAAGAAGGATATTTTTAAAATCTTTTATTATCCGTTGATGCCCTTGGGGTAAAAATTGCGACAACTCATTTTTAAACCCTATTTTTGTCTTCTCAACAATCGGCAATATCCTTTTTAGAATGTTTTTTTCAGGAATAAGGTTGGCTCTAAGCATAAAATAAAGATCAAAAAAATCTCTTGGTTTCTGCCGATTAAGCAATGCTTCTATTTTTTCAGAAATTAACTCCTCTTTTTTAAGGGAAACAATTGTATAAGAACTAATATAAGGATTCTCAATTAAAACAATTTCTCCTTTTGGCGTTTTTTTTCTACTTGATAACTCAAATGAAATTGTAAAAGCATGACTTATCAATTTCACGCTTATTATTGCCAAAAACCCGCCGGAAGTCATTTTCGATTCTTCTATATCTATTTTAAGCCCCTCAGCCTCCAGCTTCAAAAAAGTCCCTTCCAATAAATTTTCTATGGTCTGTTTATGGATGTTAGGAGCAGAAAAATCTAAGTCTTCAGAAAACCGCGGGCTACGATAAACAATTCTTAATGCCGTCCCACCTTTAAATAAAACAGATTCTGATTTTTCCTGCAAATAAAAATAATGTAAAAATAGATTTTGTACATATTCTCTTGCAACATTAAGTAAACTTGTTTGTGTTTTTATCGCTAATTCTTTAATTTGTTGTTCTGATAACATTTTTTATCCACTCCAAAAACGGTTGCTTGCCAAAAAGCGAGACATAGGAAAACAGCTTTTTTTTATTTATATTCTTTATATTTAGCCTGTCATTCATCGTTTTCTTTTTAAGAAATATATAATAAAAATAATCTGCCAAGGCTTTTTCTTTTTCTGCAATTTGAATTTTTTCATCGCCAACCTTTATTAGTTTATATCCTGTAAAAGCATTCCTCTTTATTTTGTGATAAATAAAATTTTGTCCGTTAACCACAAAGCTTCTTGTTGTTCGTGTCGTAACAGATGTATGGGAATAAACAATTTCTGGAATTATATTATAATAGGAAAGCGCCGTTTCAAAGGAAATATATGATGGCTCATACAGTTTGTTCGCAATAAAATATGATGACGGCATTTTATTCTTTAATGCGTACAAACCGCCTTTAAGTCTTACAAAAAGCCCCTTTTTGGTATATCTTTCCAAAAGTTTTTGTGCGGCTATTTTGGATATCCCCAAAAGCCTCTTAAATTCAACCTTTGAAAAGACCAGAAAACCGCTTTCTAACACCTTAGCTTGTATTTCTATCAGTTTCATTTTTCTACCATATATGGTAGATTATTGAAACGGCATTGTCAAGCGGTTCCCTCTAAAAATCATTCACATAAAGATATGATAAAAGGTCAACCAGTAATTTTATGCCTATAAAAACAATGAGGACAAAAATAGAATGTGCGGCAGAGGGGAATGTCCATAAAACAAAAACAGAGAGAAGAAGAGCTCCCAAGTCAGGATAAGATGCCTTTATAAGTTCCAAAGAGGCGGAAAGCTTTTGCCCGTCAGTTGTCTTTTGAAAACCTCTATCCTTTATAAAATCGGAAACAAACCTTATAAGATAAGAGAAGAAGGCGGCAATACCCGCAAGTCCAACCTGCTTTATATAAGAAACAAAAGCAACCGCAAAATTATTTAAATTATAAACTCCCGAATAAGCAAAATAAAGATTCATAATTAAAGATAAAAACAATGCCTGAAAGCCCAAAAAATAAGAGATTAAAAGATAGAGCTGTGTGTTTTTATCCTGCATCAAAGAAAATTTTGCGCTCTGGAACAAGACAATAATGCAAGCTTCAAACCAAAAGAAAAATATTACAGAAAAAAGATCCCATTTTTGAAACAAAACTCCGTATAAAGGTAAAAGATACGCGAATAATATACTACCAATCGAAAAAACATGTTTCAGATTTTTCATAAGCGTTTCCTCCTGCGAAAAAAATCAGCCCTTGACGCATTTTACCATTTAAGGTTAAATTGTCCCAGATGGAGATTTAACTTTGAAGGGGGAATGACAAATGGGTGCAATAAAAGATTTGCTGGATAAGGCATTTAAAATGTATTGCAAAATGTTTGGCGGCGGAGAAGATTATTGGGAAAAAACTATGGGTCTTGAAAAAGGTGAATATCCAGTCCAAACATGGAATGCACAATACGATGTCGATATCTCTGCTGGAAAACAGATTGGGGGAGCTCTTTTAGGAATAAAACATAGAGGAAAAAACCTTTTAGTTGGAATTACAAATAATGATAGATTTGCCATAGCCGAAGTAGAAGATAAAGAAAATGAGCCTCTTGTTTTTAATAAAACAAACAAGCCTAAAATAGAAGAGACGAAAGACAGGAAATTAAGCGGAAGGATGGCAACCACAAAAGGTCATGAAAAAGCAAAGTCGCTGACCGTTTTTTGGGATGAGGATGAAGTTAGAATCGCCGTTCCAGAATCTGCGGCGGAGCAGATTTTAGCATGGGTTAATTCTTAGTTTAAGGGATGGAATATTTCATGACAAATATAAATTATTATGAAGCTACTTATTACTCCTAGTTATCTATCCTCTTATTTTGTAAAAATACAACTCTTATAAAATTTCTTCTATAATAATATATTAAAAATTAGTAGTAGTAAGAGCTGTTGATATGTGGAAAAGTCTAATTTTTTCTGTTTATAATTTAAAAATTATTAAATCTTTTACACAACCAATTATCTGTATGTTAATAAACTTGATTATTCTTGAACTTATCTACAGCTTATTTGTTTTATATCCACAGTTTTTGGGGATAACATTTGTTTATTATCGAAGCTTTTAGAAAAAAAGCCTTTAGTCTACAAAGCAACCTATAGCTTTTAAGCGGTAATAGTTGGGTACATCGGAATGAAGAATTGGGTTTAGAGAATAGCAGTTGAGTTTAAGTATTTTTTTAAGTTTATTTTTATGTTTTTAACAGCTTCTGTTATATCTTTATCTATTTTTAAGGCGTTTTTTATTTTTTCATAAGCGTGAAGGACAGTTGTATGATCTCTCCCACCAAACTCCTCCCCTATCTTTGGTAAAGAACCTTCGGTCAACTCCCGACATAAAAACATGGCTACTTGTCTTGCAGTTGCAATCTCTTTTGTTCTTATTTTTGCTGACATATCATCAATTTTTACACTATAATATTCGGCTGTCGCTTTTTTAATTGAGTCTGCTGATATAGAAGTCTTTGTTTTTACAGGAGAGACAAGGTCTTTTAAAACTTGCTCGACAAGAGAAATTGAGATATCTGTATTTGATAAAGAGGCGAAAGCAACAACTCGTATTAAGGCCCCTTCCAGTTCTCTAATGTTGGTGTCGATTTTTGAGGCGATAAATTGCGTTACTTCATCCGGAACAGTTAAATCTACAAGTTCTGCTTTTTTTCTTAATATTGCGATTCTTGTTTCAAAATCTGGAGACTGAATATCTGCAATTAAGCCCCATTCAAACCGAGATCGTAATCTATCTTCTAATGTTGGAATTTCTTTTGGTGGCCGGTCAGAACTTACAATTATTTGTTTGTTAGCTGAGTGAAGAGTATTGAATGTATGAAAAAATTCTTCTTGTGTCCTCTCCTTGCCTGCTAAAAATTGTATGTCATCGACCATCAAAAGATCTATGTTTCTGTATTTATTCCTAAAATCTTGCATTTTTCCTTGTTGGATAGATGTAATTAATTCATTAGTGAACATTTCACAGGTTATATAGAGTACACGAACCTTGGAATTTTTCTTTAGAACACTATATCCGACCGCCTGCATTAAATGTGTCTTTCCGAGCCCTACCCCACCATAAACAAATAAAGGATTGTAAGCTGTCGCCGGAGCCGCAGCTACAGCTAACGCTGCCGCATGCGCGAATCTGTTTCCGTTTCCAACAACAAACATATCGAACGTATATCTTGGATTTAAGTAAGCAAATTGAACGCTTCTTGCCACATGATCATTCTCCTCAGATATTCTTCCCTGAGTATCTAATGTTGGCGTCTGAAATAAATTTGTATGGCCTGAAGTAAAGATTATTTTTTGAATTTGAGGATATATTGACTGAATTTCTGCTTCTAAAATTGTTATGCAATGCTTGGAAAGCCACTCTTTTATTACATCATGAGGGATACCAATCTCTAAAACATTATCTTTAAATGCTATCGGTTTTGTTGAAGAAACTAGTGTTTCATAAATTGGCTTATTAACACTCTTTTCAATAGATGGCAAGAGTTCTGACCATATTTTGTGAATATCTAATATATCATTCACTTTTTGCACACCTTATCCACAATAATTATCCACACCTTTTTACTGGTTATCAACAGAGTTATCCACAGCAGTTTTGATTAAATGTATTGATAAGTTATCATATTATAAAGATATTGAGATCCCCTACCCCGTCTTAATAATTTTTTATCAATAATTAATTTCGACATAATGTTACCATCAATCCCTTGTAATATCAAGCAGATTTATCCCTGTATCAAAAGAGAGGAATGTTTACTTATTGACATATGTAACAATATTTTTGTATAATGAAACGTTATGACAAAAAGAACTTATCAACCACATAAGGTGAGAAGAAAAAGAACTCATGGTTTTTTGGTCAGAAAAGAGACGCGTGGCGGACGAGCTGTTTTAGCAAATAGAAGAAGAAAAGGCAGAAAAAAACTATCGGTTTGAAATCCCTGAAAAATAGAGAGTTTGAAGAGGTTTATAAATCAGGAAAGAAATTTTATTCAAGTTTTTTTACTCTGTTTTTTTTATCTTCACAAGTTTTTAAATATGGACTTGTTGTTAGTAAGAAACATGGTTCATCTGTTTGTAGAAATAAAATAAAAAGACGGCTTAAAGTTATAATTGGAAAAATTGAGAGTAAATTATTGGCCCCTTGTTTTATAGTCATAATTCCTAAACGAGGAGTTGCCAGTCTTAATTTTGAGGAACTAGTTGAAAAATTTATTAATACAGCAAAAAGAGCAAAAATTATACATTAGATTTATTTTGTTTTTTATTGCTCTTTATAGAAAAATATCTATATTTAAACCTCAGGCTTGTAGGTATTATCCTACTTGTTCTCAGTATGCTTATGAAGCAGTGCAACAATATGGAGCAAAAGGTGTTTTTATTGCTCTCATGAGAATTTTAAGATGTAATCCATTTTTTAGAGGGGGCTTTGATCCATTAAAATGAGTTGGCTTATTGATATAATGTTGGCCGGTTTAAATTTTTTCTACTCCTATACTGGAAACTATGGTTTTTCTATAATTTTTCTTACAATATTGATCAATATGGCTCTTTATCCTCTTACTTTATCCTCTATTGTTCAAATGTCTGCGCTACAAAAGATTCAACCAAAAATTCAAGAAATACAGAAAAAATTTAAAGAAAAGCCGGCAGAACTCCAAAAAGCGTTGTCAGAAATATATAAAAATGAAAAAGTCAACCCATTTGGCGGTTGTTTGCCGATGCTATTAAAAATTCCTTTTTTTATAGGTTTTTTTATGGCCTTACAAAGTACTCAGTTTAAATCAATTATTGCTGATCCATCTGTAAATTCTTCTTTTTTATGGATAGCAAACTTAGCAAAACCGGATCCTACCTATACAATGATTATATTAATTGCCATATCAACGTATCTATCTCAAAAATCGATGCCTAATGCAGCAAGTAATCAGCAAATGGCCGGATTTAACATGTTTATGCCAATTTTTATTGCTTTTGTAAGTATATCTTTTCCTGCAGGGGTTCAGCTATATTGGATTGCCTCAAGCTTGGTGGGGGCTGCCCAGCAATTTTTTATAATGAAGTACGTTGTTTTGAAAAAAGAGAGTTTTTAAAATTAGTTTATTTGTTACAATGTTTCACGTGAAACAATTTTATTTGTTTTTGAGAGGAGAATAAATTATGAAAAAGATTAAAATAAAGGGTAAATCTGTAGATGAGGCTAAGGCGAATGGGTTAAAAATATTGGGAATTAGTGAGGATGAGGCTGTTATACAAATTTTAAAAGAGGGAAAGCCTGGGGTTTTAGGGGTTTTTGGCGGAGAAGAGGGCGAAGTTGAGATAAGAGAAAAAATTTCCATAGGGGAGGACGCTAAAAATATACTTCAGGAGCTTATAAATGGACTCTCCTTAATGGCTTTGGCTGAGTTTGTCTCTGAAGAGGATAATTCGGTAGCATTAGAGGTTAAGGGGGAGGATTTGGGGAAGATTATAGGAAAAGAGGGGGGGATGTTAAAGGCTTTGCAGCTTCTCGTTTCTGCTATGGTTAGTAGAGATTTTGAGAGGAGAATCTATGTTAATATTGATGCTGGGGGGTATAGAGAGAAGCATGAGCAAGCTCTTTGCAGGATAGCAAAAGATGCTGCAAAAGATGTTGAAGACTCTGGGGTAGAAAAGATGTTGCCTCCAATGTCCTCCGGAGATAGAAGAATTATTCATATTGCATTAAAAGAAAATTCTAATATTAAGACTTATAGTGAGGGAGAGGGGCCTGAGAGGCGTTTAATTATAGCACCTAATAAATGATTGTTAGGTATTGTTTGTGTGTTGATTAAAGGCGAGGGGTTGTTTTCTCGCCTTTTGTTTTTAGGCATTGTTGCAAAATATAAGATTTTGGTAGTTTTTATCATACTGAGTTTGTTTATGGTTTTATGAAATCTGCTTTGAGTTTAAGGGTTTGCTATGACAACCAAGGTTGGATTTGTATGGATGGTGTATTGTGTATGGACTTGGATTTTAATGATACTATAGCTGCGATTTCTACCCCCTTGGGTTTTGGCGGGATTGGAGTTGTTAGAATCAGTGGGCCGCAAGCTTTTTCTATTGCTGTGAGTATTTCGGATATAAAAATGCCAGAATCTCATAGGGCTTATCATAAGTGGCTTTCAGGTAATATTGATGAAGTTGTAATAACCTTTTTTCGTTCTCCCAAAAGTTATACAGGAGAAGATATTGTTGAAATTTCCTGTCATGGCAGTCCTGTTGTTGTCCGACGTCTTTTGGCTCTGATTTTGGCTAATGGGGCGAGGCTGGCAGGAAGAGGGGAGTTCACGAAAAGAGCTTTTTTAAATAATAAAATTGATTTAATGCAGGCAGAATCTGTTTTATCATTAGTCTCTGCTCAATCCGAAGCCATTGCTGATTTATCTACAGCCCAGCTTCATGGTAAGCTATCAGCAGAAATTAACGCCCTTAAAGATAGTCTTGTTTCTATTTTATCAGAAGTGCAAGCCTCGATAGATTTTCCGGATGATTTTGGCCCTCTTGATCCTTTAGAGAAAAAAATAGCTGATTTTATAAATACCTTGGATTTAATTTTATCTAATTGTTCGTATGGTAAGCTTATTAGAAATGGAGTAAATGTTGTTATTGCCGGTAAGCCTAATGTTGGAAAATCCAGTTTATTGAATGCTTTATTGCGAGAGAGCAGGGCAATTGTCACGGCTATTCCTGGGACTACCAGGGATGCAATTGTTGAGGGGTTGAATATTAAGGGTTTTCAGTTTAATATTATTGATACAGCAGGAATTAGAAAGACTAACGAGTTTATTGAGCAACAAGGGATTAATATTGCTAAAAAATATATTGAATTGGCAGATCTTGTTCTTTTGGTTTTGGATGTCTCGCAGCCTTTAGATGCAATGGATGATGAGATGCTTGATTTGATAAAAAACAGAGAGAGTATAAAGGTTCTTAATAAGATAGATTTGGGGGTTGTTTTAACGCAGGAAGGGGTTAAGGTCTCTGCGTTTAAAGGGATGGGTATTTTGGAGTTAGAAGAGGCCATGCTTGACTTTGTTATTACGAAGAAGGGAAATAATTCAGATGTTGTTTTGACTACAGAAAGACAGGCAGATTGTTTAAATAAGGCAAAAGGAATATTGCAGGAAATAATAAAGGATATTACTATTAAAGTATCTATGGATATTGTTTCTGTTAAAATTCAAGAAGCAATTGAAGCCTTGGATGAAATGTCAGGGATAAGGGTGGGGGATGAAGTGTTAGATAGAATTTTCTCTCAGTTTTGTGTTGGCAAGTGAACCTCTAAGCTCATGCAAAAAATTTTTGGCGTGAGTGCCGTGGTAAAAAATATTATCTTTTTATGGGTAAAATGTTTCACGTGAAACATTTTACTCCGATTATGAAATCAGGGTTCATAATCGAGCAGAATTCTGGCGGAGGGGTGGAAATTTCCTCTTGGTGGGCAGGGATAAAAATTTTTAAAAATTAGATAGTTAAAAAGTTGATTTATAGATGAAAATAATATATTTTTGAAAGGAGCTGTGGATAAGTTATGAGCCAAATAATTGATGGGAAGGGGATTGCTTTAAAGCTTAGAGATGTGTTGAGTGTCGAGGTGGAAAAATTAAAAAGAGAGAAAGGGGTTGCGCCAAAGCTTTGTGTTATTCTGGTGGGAGATGACCCTGCTTCTCAGCTTTATGTTAGAAATAAAGAGAAGGGCTGTATTGCTGCCGGAATTGACTCTGAGACCCTTCGTTTTCCTTTTAATATCAAGGAAAATGAGCTTATTTCTGTTGTTGAAGAATTAAATTCTGATAAATCTGTTCATGGAATTTTGGTGCAATTGCCTTTGCCGGTTGGGGTTAATGAAAAAAAGGTATTGGAAAAGATATTGCCACAAAAAGATGTTGATGGCTTTCATATTGAAAACCTGGGGAGATTGTTTCGGGGCGAGGCTCCGCTATTTGTTCCTTGTACTCCAAAAGGGGTTATGGAGTTAATCTTATCCACAGGTGTGGATATCTCTGGGAAGGAGGCTGTTGTGGTTGGGCGTAGCAATATTGTAGGTAAGCCTATGGCTATTTTATTATTAAATGCCCATGCGACTGTCACCATTTGTCATTCCAGAACAAAGAATTTAGGAGATGTTGTTAGGCGAGGGGATATAGTTGTTGCGGCGGTTGGAAAAGCAAATATTATCACGGGAGAGATGATTAAGCTTGGCGCTATTGTAATTGATGTTGGTATGAATAGGGTAGGCGACAGATTTTGTGGAGATGTCGATTTTGACTCAGTAAAGGGAAAAGCCTCTTTTGTAACTCCTGTTCCGGGAGGGGTTGGCCCTATGACGATTGCAATGTTGCTTAGAAATGTAGTGGAGGGGGCCAAAAGGACAATATCAGGGTGAATAATTGGGATTAACGTCTTTTTGGATATATAATTAGAGGAGGAGACAAAGGATTTGTTTCAACGGCTTCTGGCAAAAAAGCTGTTCAAGTAGTATCCAAGCTGCAAGGACATAGAGCTAAGGACTAATATGGGGATCAGAAAAGCATTGACTCATAAGGTTGTCAACCCAAAGACAGGAGAGGCAGCATATATCGAAACAACAACTGAAGACACGGGCTTAAAAGAAAAAATAACCTCGCTAAAACCCTTGGGACACTAAATGTCCTAAGTCAGGAAGAATAATTCGAAAAAATAAAAAATTATGCCGCTAAGATCGGAATAGTCCATCATTTTTAAAATTCCAAAACATAAAAGTTTTTTAAAATACTTTTTATTATTTGTAGCATCAACAAAAAAATACGGTTTCAATTCTTCTGGGATAATCGGGGTGAAATTTTCAAGGTTTCTTATCAATAATAATATGCCAGGAGGATTTATGTTTAGCAGAAAGGTTATCTCTTTTCTTTTGCCTGAAATTGTTGATCGTAAAGATATTCAAAGCTTATTGAATAAAGTTATTGCCGTAGAGGGTGGCTCTGATCTTACAGAAGAGTTAATTTCTGAACTTAAAGAGTTTGGTTTTCCTGTTACAAAAAGCCGCATTTCTCAGGCTATTAAAAGCGGGGGATTACACGCTGTTTTACTTACGTTGAGTAATCAGAAAACAGATTTAAGCATGATAGAAATTCCGGAGATGATAGATATTTCTGATAAAGTTAGCATTATGAGAGGAGAAGTTACGGTTAAATTATTCAAGCAAGTCATGGGTGATTATACACCGACAGGGCATAATGCGTATAAACTTATTGCTATTCTTGACGATCCTTCAAAAGAAGCGGAAATCCTAACCTATTTAAGCTTGCTGGATGGAAGAGAATTCGCTAAACGGTTAAGTGCTCTAACCGGCAGAAAATTCAGAGTTCAAACCGAAGCGGAGTGGGAACAAGGTAGAGGTTCTTTAGTAGGAGCCAATTTTACATGGACTGAAACTAAGCATAGTGATGAAGTATTTGCTCTCCGCAGCCTGTTCCGTGGCTATCGCGGCGGCGACCTCCCAGAGAATCGATTCGGCGACAATGCGCTTCGTCTTGTCGAGGACAAAAAAAATTAAACCTTGTATTTTTGCCCCTTTACTTCCTATTGATTTATGGGTCTGTTGCGTAATGGTCATTCCCGTGAAAACGGGAATCTATTTCTCAAAAAACAACCCCGATTATTATAATCGGGGTTAAGATGGATCCCCGCTTTCGCGGGGATGACAAATTGCAAAAACTATCATTACGCAACAAGCCCTTTATGGGGTAGAGGGGTTTGTTTTTTAGAAATTAAAATACTTAAAGTCAGCCTGAATTTGTATTTTCAAGGAAATATGGAGAGCGCAAATTAACCCCGATTCCCAAAGACTTCAAAGCGGTGAGCCTGCTGAATCATAATGCCATAATATTTGCCTATAGGCAAATATATTTGCCATTTTTTTTGCCTTATGGTTAAATTTAAGGTATGTTAAAAAGATACCTTTTTGATGAAATAATGACAGATTTGAAGAAAAACCATTGGAGCAGAATACAAAAATCCATCATATTATAATTGGGATTTTAAAGATGATAGGCGTGATATCATAAGTTCTTCCTTGGAATCAACCTCAGATATTATAATCCTTGATGAAATCCATAAATATAAAAAATGGAAAACCTTAGTAAAAGGTTTTTATGATAAATTTAAAGATGACCGCGATATTACTGTCACTGGAAGTTCTCGCCTTGATATTTACAGGCGCGGAGGTGATTCCCTGCAGGGGAGGTATCATTATTACAGACTCCACCCCTTTACATTGGCGGAAGTTTTGGGTAGAAAAAACAATTTAATTCCGAGTACCGCAATAAATTTTGAGTCAACAAAAGAATCTTGGAAAATATTAAACAATTTGTTGAAATATGGAGGATTTCCTGAGCCGTTTATTGCGCAGGATGAAAAAACTGCAAGGCGTTGGCAAAACGAAAGAATTGAACGCATGTTTAGAGAAGATATAAGAGATGTTGAGATAATAAGAGATTTAGGCTCGATGGAGATATTAGGATCACTGCTTCCAGAAAAAGCCTCAGGGCTATTGTCCATAAATTCTCTTCGCGAAGACCTTGAAGTAAGCCATAAAGCTGTAACAAACTGGATAAACCTTCTTGAAAAATTTTATTATCATTTTAGAATTTATCCATTTTCAGGGAAAAAAATTCGTTCTTTGAAAAAAGAGTCAAAAATTTATCTTTGGGATTGGTCCGAGATTAAAAATTTGGGAAAACTTTTTGAAAATTTGGTAGCCAGCCATCTTTTAAAATTAGTTCATTATCTTCACGATGCGGAAGGATATAATATAGACTTGTATTTTTTAAGAGATACAGATGGCAGGGAGGTAGATTTTTTAATAACAATAGGCCAAAAACCATGGTTTGCCGTTGAAGTGAAAACTCAAGAAAAAAACATTGCTAAGAATCTTTTGTATTTTGCAGAACGCCTTAAAATACCATATTTATATCAAGTTATTTTAGAAAAAAATATTGACAAGCGAATTGGCAATATCCGTTTGATTTCAGCCGATAAGTTTCTTTCTGGATTAGTATGAAATTATTGCTTTAACCCCGATTAGGAAATCGGGGTTAAATTGGGAGGCTAACACAAAACATTTTGCGATAAAAGTCTTCTCCTGCCTATAGTTCAAAAAATATGAAAAATTAAAAACAGGATGTTTTCATTGTTCCATCAACAAAAAATACGGCTTCAATTCTTTTGTATCATCTCCCCTGAAATTTCAATAACCTTTATTCGAAGGTATTATGAAATGATATATAAAAAGGTAGTATCCTTCAATTTAGATAAAACGGTAGAAAGAAGACCGATAAAAGAGCTATATATAAGCTTTGAAGAGATAAAATCGTCTGGGGACGTATCTTTGGTAGAAGAATTTATTGCAGATGTTATAGCCTATGGATTTCCTTTTACAAAGAATATG
>MEUA01000011.1 GCA_001771505.1 candidate division WOR-1 bacterium RIFOXYB2_FULL_36_35 | reverse complement strand
GAAAATAAATTGGTAGGAGGGCTTTCTGCTATTGAAGCTGATTTTTCTGTTAAAGAAGGATTGTTGAGAAAGACCCATCGGCAATATAAACTTATCTGGATGGAAGGTGCGGCAATTGCTGATGGGCATAAGAAGGAAGGGCTTCAAAACTATGTTGCATATCTTATAATAAAATCTATATATGAAAAGGCTGCAAGGAAAAAAGTTTTGTTGGCTACCCAATCACAAAATTGGATTGTAATTTGGTCATTATATAAACATCTGGGGCTTATCTTGGATTATTCTAAGCCGTTTATTCAAGAGGCTTTAGATGTTATAGAAGAAAATATTTTAAAATGTAAAGAGCTTAGTATAACTAAAGAGGGTTTTTGCCAAGGTGTTTACATAGATCAGGATGCTTGGGGCATGGGAAGGGCAACAGAAGTAGAGTTGGAGGAAATATTATGGAATATACATGCTTTGTTTAGCCCAATAGCAACGATAAAATTGCTTAGGTTGATGGCTGAATTAGATGATACAGATGCGAGAATATGGCTCGGTCATGTCACTGGCGTTAAAATTAAAGCTATGGAGCTTTTTCTGGATTATAAAGAATTGAAATTACGATATTTTTAGAAAAAAACGCGGGATCTAATCATTTTTAAGATTTCATGTTTCCTTAAAAAAGTTAGATCCCGGCTTTATAAAAAAACGATCGCTTCTAAAAGCTTAGATGCTAAAATGTGATTCCATATCCAAGCTTAATGTCCAAACCCTTTAACGCTGGCTGATCTTCAGCATACTTAAGGCCACTATAACCAACTTCAAAATTAATTATACCCATTTCAATAATGCTATAGTTTATGCCCAGATACGCTTCCAATCCCCACTGATGACTTGTTCCTGTTCTGCCATTATTAACCTTTACCGGAACCAGATAAGCACTTCCTACATAAAACGAAAGAGGCACTTCCCCATTTGATAGATATGGAGAAATATAATAAATAAAGCCAACCTTCGCAGAAGCAGCTTGCACTATGTCACTTCCATTAGGATTCGTGCCTGAAAGATAATTTGCTCCTAACCTTATCTTTATACCCGGCGCAGGTAATCCAGATAAATCATAATCAAGATTAGCCGCATAACCGATAAGCCCAGCGTCAAGTCCGCCATTAAGATAAAGCGCAACGCCCCTCCCTGCTTCTTTTGTATTAGGAACTATTACAACTACAGGTTCGGGAGTAGCCATTCTTATAATAACTGGTTTTGGTTCAGGAGTTGGAGTAACCATAGAAGCCTTTAGCTTATTCCAACGAGCCAAGGTTGCAGCTTTTTCAGCGTGTAAGAGATCAACTCTTTTGTTGTCGTGGGCTTGTTTGGCAGTAGCCAACTTCGCATCCACAACATTCAAGTAATCTCTGACTGCTTCCATTTCTTCTGCCATGGTTCGCCCAAAAGATATATTGGCAAAACCTATTGCAAAAGCAAAAGCAACTAGACAAATAATAAATTTCTTCATTTTTTCACCTCCTTTTTTATATTATTGGTTTACCCTTAATGATTCGAATCAATATCATTATAATTGCTATGACTAATAAAATGTGAATAAAACCACCAATAGTAGTTGCTGTGACTAAGCCCAACAGCCATAAAACAAGCAAAATTATTACAATAGTTTCAAGCATATTACTTCTCCTATTATTAACATTTGTATCAAAAATAATATCCGACCTGAAGTTGCATTCTTCCGTAATTAACCATATCTATACCAAACTCCAGAAACAAAGGTGACACATCTATAAACCGTTCGAAAATAACGGAAATATATGGACCGACATTTGAAGAATTTCCCAGATACCCCACAATACCACCGCTTAAAAACATCGGGAACCTGCTGCTTACTTCATGAAGAAACCATTTTCCTCCGATAAAAGCAAGCACCGATGTATCTGATGTATTGCCTTCAACTCCCAATCTTAAAGTTGCACTAGTTGTAATGTTGCTTTCAAACATTAGCCCCAATGCAGCACCACTCCTTATTCCACCCATAATGGCTGGCTTGTATGCAAGGCACTCCGATCCAAAAAAAATAATAAATAAAACAATTACAAAAACTATGTTTTTTTTCACTTCTCATCCTCCTTTTTGCTATGAGTTATTTCCCAAAACTAATACTGGCCCCAAGCTGAGCGACTGAATTTTTTGCATTAGGAAAAGAATATGTAGTGCCAAAAAATTCCTGTGGCACTCCCACGTTAAGCAATCCATAATTATATTTAAGATAAATAGAGAAAAAATCCGTTGCATATTCTATGCCTGCAATAGCCCCATAGTCAAAAGATTGAAAATTGCTGAGACTTAACTGTTCAGCAAAACTAGATGTTCCAGACTTGTTTTCAACAGATACGCTGGTCAAGTAGGAGATATAAGGACCTATTTGTATATTTAAATTATTAGAAAGATACATAATAAACATAATAGGCAAATCTATATAATTTAATGATAACGAAGCTGTGCCACTTACAGGTGTTGTATATGTGAGTTCTGATCCTTTTGTTGAATATAAAAGTTCTGGCTGCAAAACAATTCGTTCAGAAAGAGGGATTGTAAAAAAAAGCCCCGCATGAAAACCTACTTTGGCATTTTCAGAATCTACCTCGCTGACATAAAGATTTGAATAATTGGCACCTGCAGTTACGCCTATTTTTGGGGTTTTAGTATTATCTAAAACTTGAGGCTGAGCCTGTTCTGAAAATTGAAACTGGTCTGAAAACGCCGGCATAAAAGCTACAAAAATAACAACAAAAGAAACAAGAATTTTAAGTATATTTTTCATATGATTTCCTCCTTTTAATAAAATCATTATTTCATTTTTAGATAGGCATAAACATAGGCATAAGCCACTTATAATTGACTTTTTTTCTTGTTATGTAGGAGTATCTTTGGAGTCATTTTGCAACACGTGCGTCTTGTTTAAAGGAAGTGCTATTGTCATATTTGTCCCTTTCCCTGTTTTGCTTTTTATCTCAACTGTTCCGTTGTGAAGCGTTACAATCTCTTTTACAAGCGACAGCCCAAGTCCCGTCCCTTTTGTCTTTCTTGTAAAAAATGGATCACAAACTTTTTCCAAATCTTCTTTATCAATTCCACATCCATTGTCTTTTACAGAAATTAAAAGTTTATCTCCATCTATTTGCGCATCAAGTTTTATTTCACCTATTTTGTCCGTATCTTGTGGGATTGCTTGGAAGGCGTTGTTTAAAATATTATTTAAAATCCCTCTTATTTGATAAGGATCAATTTCGATTGATATGTCTTTCATCGGAAGACGAGAAACCTTGACCATTATTCCTGTTTCATTAAACCTTGCTTGCGCGGAATCCACGCATTCATTAATCAGCTTGCAAATGTCGGTTTTTTCATATGCAGGTATCTTAAGCCTTGAATAATTAAGCAGATTGCTTATTATATGGTTGCTTTCCAATATTTTTTTCTCTATATTTGTGAAATGTGTTTCAAGTCTTTCGTCTTTTGCCTTTCTCCTTATGTTAAAAATAGCGATGGAAATAACTCCTAAAGGGTTCCTAAGCTCATGCGCCACGCTTGCGGCTAGCTTTCCTATTTCCGACAGCCTTTTAGCATCGTTTAATTCTTTGTTTGCAAGAATAAGATGGTCTGTTTTTATTTTTAATTCCAATTCCAGCTTGTCTTTTGCTTTTTTCAGCTCTTCTTCAAATTTTTTTCGCGTGGTGATCTCAGTTAGCATTCCATCAAATGAAAGTACATTATTTTTTTCGTTTCTTATTATATTTATATTCATCGAAACCCAGACAAGATTTTTGTTTTTATTAAGGAGCTGTTCTTCAAGATCAGAAATGGAATTAACCTTGTGTTTTAATATTTTTTCAAGAAGTGTCTTGTTTAAATTGTTTATATTGTTTACAGAACCCAGAAATTCTTTTGCGGATTCATAGTTTAGCATCCTGCAAAAAGAGGGATTTACGTCTAAAAAAATTCCGTTTGGCGCACATTTAAAAATGCCTTCTATAGCGTTTTCAAATATCTGGTAGTATTTTCTCTCTGCATTTGCAAGTTCTTTTTGCACTTTCCATTTTTGCAGAGCCACAGCCGCCTGGTTAATCAATGCGTTTAGCGCATTTTCATGGTTAAGCGGTGAATCCGTATGCTTTATAATAATGACACTGCCTAATATATCCCCCTTTTTTAAGGCAAAGGGGGTGGAATATATTCTTTTGATATTTACTGCTTTTTCTATGGCAAAACATATAATGCTTGGAATTTTACCAAACGCGAGCTCATGGAGGTTTTTTGATTCTTTAAGACCAAACCTGTCTACCCGATTGATAAAATCGGTTGTGTTTATTTTAAAACCAAAGTTTTTTAAATTTTGTTTTAACAGTTCGCTTGCAATTTTAAGCCTTTTTTCTTCTGCGACTACATGTTTTATATGTATGTTTTTTTTGTAGGGGTCAAATTCTGTTATGATTATACTTGAATCAGGTTCCAGTCTGCAGATTTGTTTTGCGACAAATTCAAAAATATAATTACTATCCATCTGTTTTACGAACTCGCTCGCGCTACTTGATAAAAAAGAGGTTTCGTTAAGCAACTCTTTGTCATCCCAAAATGGCATATTTATTCACCCCTATTCTTAAAATATTTTGTAGACCTAACAGAAAAGCCGTATATCGCGGATGCAAAAAGGACGATGGTTGCGCCTGATGCAGAAAGACCAGAAACAGGGCCATAAACCATGACGGATCAGTTACGCCAAACTGCGAAAGTGTTGATTGTATTTGCTGTTTAATCTTTTTACCTATACCCATAAAGACCGGCGTTTTGGAAATTGAAATCCCAACAAAATCAGCGACCCTAATAGGGTTGTCCCTGTCAAAGTGCAATTTTTTCGGCACATATCCTATCGTAGGTTTTTCATTCAAACTGCCTTTGACTCTGTAATAAATATTCCCGCTGTATGGGATTTCTTTAAAAATTGCCCTTAATAGTGTTGTTTTGCCTGTGTCGTTTGGCCCTACAACAGCAATAAGCTCTTTACAGTTTACATGCAGGTTAAAATTTTCGATAATGGCTATATCATCAAACTTTACAGTAAGATTTTCTGTTTTTGTGCAGCAATGCGAACATGTTTCTTGATTCATTTGTTATTTAAACGCCTCTTTGAAAGTTGCAAGATTTTTTTCCATAAATGACAATGGGATCAAAAAGACTATTAATATCAGAGACCAAATAAAATTTTTCATAAAAATTTATAGCCCTAACGGGGATTGAACCCGTATCTCGACCTTGAGAGGGTCGCGTCCTAGCCATTAGACTATAGGGCCAAGCTTAATAGTTTGTAATTTGTAGTTTGTAAAGACGAAAAAACAAATTACCACTTAATTATACGACATTTTTTGTCTTCTCGAAAGATTTATTTTTTGTGGGAAAAAAGTCAGTAAACTATTGATTTTTTCATTGTTTTTCTTCATAGATTATTATTAAAATAGTATTGTTTTTATAAATATAAATTGGAAGGAGCTAAGAATATGAAAATTTTCATTGTTTTTTATTCAATGTACGGTCATGTTTATCGTTTGGCGGAGGCTGTAGCTTTAGGCTCTCGTGAAGTCAAAGGTGCCGATGTAGAATTAAAGCAAGTGCCTGAAACATTGTCTACTGAAATTTTGACTAAAATGGGGGCTGTGGAGACTAAGAAGGCTTTTGCGAAAGTTCCTGTTTGTAACGTAGAGGAATTGGCAGAGGCTGATGCAATTATTTTTGGTACACCAACCAGGTTTGGCAATATGTGCGGCCAAATGAGACAATTTTTTGACGCGACAGGAGGGCTTTGGGCTAAGGGGACTTTAATTGGCAAAGTAGGGAGTGTTTTTACAAGTAGTGCGACCCAACATGGTGGGCAAGAATCTACTATTTTAACTTTTCATGTTACTTTGCTTCATCATGGAATGGTAATAGTTGGTCTTCCATACTCTTTTAAAAGTCAGATGAGAGTTGATGAAATAACCGGTGGATCTCCATATGGGACATCTACTATTGCAGGTGGCGAGGGAGAACGTATGCCAACTCGCAATGAACTTGAAGCGGCTAGGTTTCAGGGTAAACACGTGGCTGCTATTGCATCAAAACTTGCAAAGTAGGATGATGGCCTCAAATTCTACCAACATCTAATTTCTTTTTTGGATGTATTATGCAAATCCCTATTATTATAGTAATGAGGAGCTTCTTATCTACTTATTTAACCCCGATTATTCACGATAAAACCAGAAACTAACCCCTATTATGATAATCGGGGTTAAATAAGTCTAGATTGTGATGAAATAATCCATTTTTTTGTTTTTCCATACAAGCGATAATAAAAAATCAGAAACTGTTTGGAGGAGGATCAATATGAGAATTACAAATATACAAGTTAATAGTCAAGTTGAGATAATCACAAATTTCCGGAACAAAAAAGAAAGCAGAAAAAAATCTATAGATAAATGTTTTGAGGAATTAATCCAATTGATTATAAAAAATTTAATACTTTTGTTTTAATTCCGATTATCATAATCGGGGTTAAGCTTTCGATTATAGAGTATGATAAAATAATTGTATGATGAGTAAGGGGCGTCGAAATTTGGGGAGTCAACTAAAAAAGGCGCAGGAGATTGCGCATTTAGGCAGCTGGGAACTGGATATTGAAGAGAATAAATTGACCTGGTCTGATGAAGTATATAGAATTTTTGGTCTTAAACCCCAAGAATTTGAAGCTACTTATGAGGCTTTTCTTGAATATGTTCATCCTGATGACCGTGTGGCTGTTGATGATGCCTATGTAAGTTCTCTTCGTGAGGGGAGAGACTCATATCAAATTATTCATAGGGTTATTTGTAAGAATTCAGGGGAGGTTCGTTGGGTGCAAGAAAAATGTGAACACATTAAGAATCTAAAAGGGAAAATAGTTCGTTCCGTTGGAATGGTTTTGGATATTACTGAACGTAAGCAATATGAAGAGGCGCTTAAACGGGCAAGAGATGAATGGGCTATGACTTTTGATACTGTTCCTGATTTAATTGCAATTATAGGTCCGGATTACCGCATTAGCCAAATAAATAAATCTATGGCGGATCGGATTCATATGACAAAAGATCAGGCTATCGGTAAGTATTGTTATGAAGCTGTACATGGTCTCTATAAGGCACCCGCTTTTTGTCCTCATACAAAAACTTGTTGTAGCGTTAAAGAGTGTATGGCAGAGGTTTATGAGCCAAAATTAGGAGGATATTTTCTTATAAGCACAACGCCGATTTATGATGAAAAAAAGGGATTTATGGGTAGTATCCATGTTGCTCGTGATATTACTGATCGTAAGCGTTTTGAGCAAGGTCTTCAGAGGCTTTCAGATATAGGTGCCTTGGCAGCAACAGTGGCTCATGAGCTTAGAAATCCGTTAGGGGTTATTAGGTTGGCAGCTTATAATATTAAGAGGAAAGATAAATCAGGCATAATTGCCGAAAACATTGCCAACATTGATAAGATGATAGTTGATTCCGAACAGATTATCAGCAATCTTTTATTTTATTCCAGAATTAAGGAGCCGCATTTAAAAGAAGTCAATGCTGGTGAAATAATAAAAGAATCAATAGCTCAATCTGTCGCAAAATTTACGGGATGGAAAGTTAAAGTTAGTCATGATTACAAAAAATTAAAAAAGATATTGTTTGTGGCAGATCCTGTTCAAGTCAAGGAGCTATTTGTTAATATTCTAAATAATGCATTTGAATCATTGCCGGAGAAAAAAGGAATAATTAAAGTAGAAGGCTCATACAGCAAGGAGAAAAATAATATGACGATCTCTATTCTGGATAATGGGATTGGAATAGATCCCGATGATTTAAGTGAAATTTCACGGCCTTTTTTTACTCGAAAAACTAACGGGACAGGATTGGGCCTTTCGGTCTGTTATCAGATAGTCTCTTTACATGGTGGAAAAATAGAAGTATCAAGTCAAAAAAATAAGGGATCGGTTTTTGCAGTGCAGCTCCCTTTATTGAGACAAGAAATATGAATAAAAAAATTATTTTAATTGATGACGATGAACTGATGGTTAAAGAATTATCTAATCTTTTGATAGAAGAAGGCTTTGACTTAGATGCTTTTACTGATCCTGAAATAGGACTTGATAGATTGCTTGAAAATAATTATGATCTGCTTTTATTGGATATTAAGATGCCCAAAATAAGCGGTACAGATATTTTAAAAATCGCTAGAAGTAAAGGGCTTAAAACAAAAATAATCACCATTACCGGCAATCCTATCTTTGATAGTTTATTAGATAAAGAATCTTTAAATGGGGCGACAGATAAGAAGGAGGTCTTTTTAGCTGATTTTGTATTAAATAAACCGTTTGATCCGAATCTCCTTTTATCTAAAATTAATGAACTTATAACTTGCTGAACCCCGATTATTTATTCCGATATAATAATTGGGATTTTAGCCTATTAAAAGATTTGTAAATAAAATAGAAACTATCGCCTCTAAATATGAATAATCAAGGCGAGTATAGCCCAGTAGAAAAAAGTCAATTTTATACAGAACTACAATCTTATTATACTGCTGATGGTTTTTTATAATGAAACTGTTGCAAAAGAGTTGCGGGAATATATTGATTTAGGAGGTGCTGCGAACATTAGTTCTTTTTTGAATAAAGCAAAAAAATGGGAGTGAATATAATGGAAAACATAAAAAAAGAGTTGGTTGAAATGATGAATCGCGCTTTGGAGTTGGAACATGCTGCCAGGATCCAATATTTATCACACGCTGAATTGCTTGATGGATTAAATTCAGAAAAGCTGGTGGAAAGGTTGAAAGAGATTGCGGGAGATGAAAAAGAGCATGAGGATAAATTTAGAAAAATGATAGGGAGTTATCTTTATGGAGTTCCCAGCATGAAGATAGCTGAGACTCATGTTGCAAATGGGGCAAAAAATATATTTGAAGTAAATCTTAAAGGGGAAAAGGATGCTGTTGATTTTTATAAACAGATATACAAGAAGATCAATGATGAAAAAGATAAGTTAAAATATGAGTTTACGACACTTGAACATGAGCTTAGGCATATTATTATTGATGAAGAAGAACATATTGCCGAGATACGACAACTTTTAGAATTAAAAGAATAGATACGAATAGATTAATAATTTTATAAGGAGGATAAAATGATGAATGAATTAAAAGAGTTGTATCAAAGCGCCGATTGGAAAAAAGAAAAGCATGTGCCATTAATAGAGATTGAAGGTTTTGTAAAAAAGGGTGAATTTTTTAAAGTAAAAGCTACTGTAGGCAAAGAGATTGCTCATCCTAATAAAACCGAACATCATATTCGTTGGATTGCTTTGTATTTCCAGCCTGAAGGGAGTAAGTTTCCTTATGAAATAGGGAAGGCCTTGTTTTGTGCTCACGGTGAATCTGTAGATGGGCCGGATACCAGTAGTATTTACACTCATCATGAAGTCAGTTTGAGTTTTAAAACCGACAAACCAGGAATTGTTTTTGCTGGAAGTTATTGTAATATTCACGGTTTATGGCAGAATTCTATTAATCTTGAATTAACCCCGATTACTCACACCAGAATCAATAACTAACAAATTGTCAAACATTACTCGAGATATGAATAATCGGGGTTAAGTTGATTTAAAAGAGAGACCGTTTTAGTAAGTGGAGGTGGATGATTTTGGCATATAATATTTTATTAGTTGATGATGATTATACTTTTAAGGAAGAATTCATGGAATGTTTTGATGAATATTCTTTTGTTGATGCAAAAAGTGGCAAGGAGGCTCTTGAGATATTAAGAAAACCCAATCAGATTGATCTTGTAATTATGGATGTGATGATGCCGGGGGAGAAAGGGACACAGGTTTTAAAAGTAATTAAAAAAGAATTTCCTAAACTTCCAATAATAATTCTTACAGGATTTAGCAGTAAAGATATTGCAATTGATGCCCTAAAGGGAAGAGCTGATGAGTATATAGAAAAACCTGTCAATGTTCCTCAAACAAAGAGCCTGATTAGAAATTTTTTAGTTTACAAGAAAGGAACTTTTGATATTTCCGCAGTTGATGTTAAATCAAAAATTGAAAAGGTAAAAGAATATGTCTTAAAGAATATAGATAAAAAAGTTACTCTTGAGGATGCCGCTAAAATTGTTTTTTTTAGTCCCAAATATTTGAGCCGTATCTTTTATGAAATTGTAGGTCGGGGATTTAATGATTTTAAACTCGATCTAAAAATAAAAGAAGCAAAGGAATTACTTTGCAATACGGGGTATTCAGTTGAACAAATTTCAGATAAATTAGGTTATCTAAATAGTGAATCTTTTATAAGGATATTCAAGAAAAATGTTAAACAAACTCCCGCACTATTTCGAAAAAAAATAAAAAAGAAAGTTAAGATAAAAGCCTAACAATTTACCGCCTATTTAAATATTTTTTTTGACATAACAGAAAGGGCGTATATTGCTGAGGCAAAAAGGACAATCGTTGCGCCTGATGCTATTCCAATATAAAAAGAAGATATTATCCCAAGTATCGAACTTATTACGCTTATTCCTATACTGTAAAAAGTATAGCTTTTTATATCCTTTGCTAGAACTCTTGCCGCCGCCGCGGGAAGGATGATTAGTGAATTAATTATCAATATTCCCACCATTTTTATTGAAAATGCCACAACAAGCCCTAGTAATATCGTAAAACTTGTTTCGGCCCAAAAAACATTAACCTTTCGTGTCATAGCTAAAGATCTGTTTATACTTATCAGATAGAGCGAATTTGAGGCAATGAAAAAATATGCTATGGTTAAAAAAAGAAGGCCTGCGAGGATATATATTTCTTCCAGACTTACTGTCAAAACATCTCCAATCAGATATGAAGTATATCTGGCAAATCCTCCGTTCCTGCTTAAAATTACTATGCCGAGAGCCACAACAAAGGCAAAGAAGACGCCCAACACTGTATCTGCAGATGCTTTTGTCTTTGTCTTGAAATAATTAATGCCTATTGCGAGAAAGACCAGAAACAGGGCCATGAACCATGCCGGATCAGTTATGCCGAACAAAACGCCTATCGCAATCCCCGTTAGTGTGCTGTGCCCGATTACATCTGTATAAAAAGCCATTTTGTTGCTTATTACCATTGTGCCAAGGATGGCAAATATTGGTGCGGCAATAATCGCAGCGGCCAATGCGTTTATCATAAATGAATAGTTCATCCATTCAAACATCATGATCTATGCCCCATAGTAATTATCTTATCCGCGTATGCCGATATTCCTTCCAAATCGTGGGTTACCATGATAATTGATATGTCATGTTGTTTTCTTAAATCGCTTATAATTTTGTAAAATAAAGAGAGTCCGTAAGTGTCGACTCCCGCGTCTGGTTCATCAAGTAAAAGAAGGTTTGGAATCGGCCTCATTGCGATTGACAAGAGAATCTTTTGCATTTCTCCTCCTGATATTTCGCCGATCTTTTTATCCATAAGATGAGTTACTCCAAATTGCAAAAGAGTTGATTGTATTTGCTGTTTCAGCCTTGGTCCTATGCCCGCAAAGATAGGTGTTTTGGAGATTGAAATCCCCACAAAATCAGAAACGCTGATGGGACTGTCTAGGTCAAAGTGCAACTTTTGCGGCACATATCCTATCATAGGTTTTTCATCCAAACTCCCTTTGACCCTGTAATGCACGCTTCCGGTATATGGAATTTCTTCAAGGATTGCCCTTAATAATGTTGTTTTGCCTGTGCCATTTGGCCCTACAACAGCAATAAGTTCTTTGCAGTTTATATGCAGATTGAAGTTCTCGACAATGACTGTATCATCAAACTTTACGGTAAGATTTTCTATTTTTGTGCAGCAATGTAAACATGTTTCCTGGTTCATTTGTTATTTAAACGCCTCTTTGAAAGTCGCAAGATTTTTTTCCATAATATTTATATAAGTATTGTTATCATCAGAACCTGTGACCGCGGGATCAAGAATATATACTTTTAATCCTGTCTCTCTGGCAATTATATTTGCCGATTTTGCGGGATACTGCGGTTCGCTAAATAAAGCTTTTATCTTGTGTTTTTTTATAAGTTTAATTGTGTCAGCCAGTTCTTTGGCGGAAGGTTCGTTTCCTGGCTCCCTTTCCACGACGGCAGCAATTTTTAGCCCAAACTCACGGGCAAAATAGGGAAATGCTTCATGAAATGTAATAATAGAAGCTCCTTTGTAGGGCGCAAGTTCTTTGTGCATTTTTCTTTTGAGAGTTTCAAGCTTTGCAATATATTTTGCGGCATTTTTTTGATATCCTTTTTTATTTTTTGGATCATATTTCCCAAGCGCTTTTTCAAGGGTTTTCACCTGGGAGATAGCATCCGAAACACTGACCCATACATGAGGATTCTCCCCTTCATTTCCTTTTATAAGCGGGATCCCTTCGGATAGTTTTACTATTTTTATTTTTGGATATTGAGCTGTTACCTTGTTAAGAAAAGACTCCATTCCCGCGCCGTTGATAACCAATATTTGCGCCTCTGTCAATTTTTTCATATCATCAGTGGTTATTGAATAATCGTGCAAACAGCCTGTTGTAGGTGGGGTAAGATTTTGGACTGTTATGCTTGGTATGTTATTTGTAACATTTTTTGCCATTATATACATTGGATAAAAAGAGGTTACTACCTTGATATTTTTTGTTTTATCATCGGAGGAAAAAGACTTTGCCTCAAATGACAAGGAGAACAACAATACGATTAATATCAGATACCAAATGAGCTTTTTCATTTTTTTCTACTATGGTCTGTTGCATAATGGTCATTCTCGTGTGGATCCCCGCTTTCGCGGGGATGACAAATTGCAAAAACTACTATTATGCAACAAGCCCGCTATCTATCTATATCTTCAACTCTTAAAGCGATTTTGTCAAGCGGGTGGAATGGGATAAAAAGGCATTAGTGCGGCACACTTTGTTCATTAATTAAATTATAGCAAACCTTGGGAATGAAAGGCTGATTTTGTATTGCAATATCTTGCGAAAGATGAGGATAAGCTCGTGGTTGTTTATTTGAAGGAGATGATGGTATCAAAATCATAGCCTTTTAAGACGGTATCATCGGGCATTGATTCTTCAAAGGTTGCAATTAGTGATGTGGGGATAAAAGCAACTTCAGCGCTTGATGATATATAACTATGTGATTCAATTGTTGGTACTATCAAATAGCTGATTTTTCCTCTATAAGCTAGAAAACCACTATATTCCATCACAAACCAAAAGCTCGGTAATCGTCTTCTAGGTGATCTGAGCCCGTTGTATCGCCAATTCCCTCCAACTTATAAATGTTAACTGCAATATCTTTCATGGAGTTAGGAATAGCCACCACTTCTCCGGTAATTGTTCCTCTAATATATAAATCATCATCGCCAGCTCCACAACCAAAGGAGAAGATTAAAGGGATAAATAATATAGTTAAAATTAACCAGTTTTTCACTATATTTGTATTATAATACAGTTTAGCATTTTTTGCCTTTTCCTGTTTTCTGTTAAGTGCGCCCTGATTGGTATATAATTAAATTAGGGTTGTAAAGTGTGTTCTTTCATTTATGAAAAAATAGATAGATAAAAAACACCGTAAAGTAAGGAGTAAAGATAAATGTGGTTTTTATACTTAGATGAAAGTGGCGATTTGGGGTTTGATTTTATAAATAGAAAACCTTCAAAGTTTTTTACTATTACGATTTTAGCCATTAAAGGTATTGATAACAATAGAGAACTTATAAACTGCGTAAAAAAGGTTTTAAAACGGAAATTAAATAACAAAAAGAATAAAAAACGCTTTATTCAAGAATTAAAAGGGGTAGCGACAAATTTTGGAATAAAAAAATATTTTTATGAATTAATGAAAGGCTTGCCTTTTGCGATTTTTTCTCTTACATTAAACAAAAAGAGAGTTTATAGTAAACTAATTGAAGAAAAAGAAAGAATTTATAATTATATTGCCAGGAAAGTTTTAGATGAAATTAAATTTGAGAATGCAACCAATCAAGTTGATTTGATTGTGGATAAATCAAAAGGAACTGAACAAATTAAAGACTTTAATACTTATATAGTTGGACACCTTCAAGCCAGGCTTAACCCAAAAGTTCCTTTGAATATCTTACATGTTAACTCCTGGGATTCTAAAGGCATACAAGCTGTAGATTTATTCAGTTGGGGCATTTTTAGAAGCTACGAAAAACAAGATTTTGGTTGGCTGACTGTTTTTAAAGATAAAGTTAAATTTAATGAACAGTTTTTATAATAAAAAAGAGCGAGCCCTAAAAGTTCTTTATGCTGAGGCTCATAACCACCAGATGGAAGAAAGCACCTCAGACAACCTTTAGTGGACTTACCGCTCATTTAAATGATGACATTTATAACATTGATTGTCAATATGGTAACACCATTAATAATAATCGTAATAAAAAAGGTAAAAATTGCATATGAAATATTACATCAAAACCTATGGCTGCCAGATGAATGTCAACGATTCGGAAATCCTGTCAGGCATCCTTGAAACAAAAGGATATCAAGAAACAACTGATTATAGATCTGCTGATTTGGTGCTTGTCAACACATGCGCTATTCGCCAAAAGGCGGAAGATAAAGCGTACGGTTTCTTAGGAGACCTAAAAGGCTTAAAAAAAGAAAAGCCCGATTTAATAATAGGTATCTGCGGGTGTATCCCTCAACATGAAAAAGAAAAAATTTTAAAAAAACTGCCATTTGTTGACCTAGTAATGGGCCCTTCCGGCATCGAAGAATTTGGAAATCTTCTGTCAGAGGTAGAAACAAAAAAAGAGACTATAACCTTCTTTGGTGATGATTGCATCCCAAGAGGGATACACCCCTCGAAACGAGCCAAAATTCCGAGAGCTTATATTAATATAATGTATGGTTGCAATAACTATTGTTCTTATTGTATTGTCCCTTATGTCAGAGGGAGAGAAATTTGCCGTCCGGTAAAAGATGTTATAGATGAGATAAAAACGCTGGATAAATCTATATACAAAGAAGTCTTTTTGTTGGGACAAAATGTTAATTCATGGCAGGGGGATAGAGGCGAAAAATTTTCCGACCTTTTGAAAATAGTCCACGAGTTACAACAGATTAAATGGTTGAGCTTTATGACCTCCCATCCAAAAGATTTTACCGACGATATAATCGACGCTGTCGCGAATTCGCCTAAAATAAATCATTATATCCATCTTCCGATCCAATCCGGCAGCTCCAAAATTTTAGCCGCAATGAACCGCAAATATGACAGAGACTATTATTTGAGAGTAGTTGATAAAATTTATTCAAAGATTCCGGATGTTGCGTTAACTTCCGATATTATTGTCGGCTTTCCCGGAGAGACAGATCAGGATTTTCAAGACTCTTTGGATATTATAAAAAAAGCTGAATTTGATTCTGTAAATACCCTTGTATATTCAATTCGTCCTGACAC